>PWOK01000205.1 GCA_003557445.1 Halanaerobiaceae bacterium | reverse complement strand
TTTCTTAAAAAAAATTAGAAATAGGCCTTTAGGATTACAAAACATGTTATAAAATACTAAAATATAGTATAAAATATTTAAATGCTGGAATCTTAAAAAATTTATGAAATTTACAAGTTTAAAGTTATAAAAAAAGGGATTTTATAATTTTTATTGAATATTAATATTAACAAAATGAATTAAATATACCATGGAGGTGATTTTAAAAAATTACTATTTTTAATTTAATAAACTAAAAAAAAATATATGAGGAGTGGTTAACCATGAAAAAATTTATTTATTGTTTTTTATTAGTTTTTATAATGGTATTTTCATTAGCTGTATTAACTGTAGAAGCAACTGATATACCTGAAGATGATTTATTACTTTGGTTTAAGGCAGATGCCCTTGAACTAGAAGATGGAGATATTGTAAATGAATGGATTGATAGTAGTGGTAATAATTATCATGCTGTTGCTAAAGATGACGAATCCAGCCCCATTTATATTGGTGATGGTTTAAATAATTTACCCGTGATACAATTTGATAATTCAGCATTAATTACAGAAAGATTTTCAGAAAAATCTCAACCGAATACTGTAATAGCTTTTGTAAAAATTGATGAAAAACTTGAAACTGATCAAAATATTCTTGATGGTATTGATGATGGGAGTACAAGAAATAGATTAACATATAGAATAACAGGTGAAGGAATAGTTATTGCTGATGATACATGGCCACCTGAAATTCATATTGATTTTGAGGTTCCCAGTGATTATGAAGTTTTAGTTGCCATTTTTAATGCAGATCAAAGTATGTTGATGGTAGGACAGGAAGCAATGGAAGGAAGTGCTGGCAGTAATCCATTAAGTGGCTTTACTATTGGTGCAAGGGCAGGAGCCACAAGTCAATATTTTAAAGGTAAAATTGCTGAAATAATTGTTTATAACAGAAGTCTTAATCGAGTAGAAATTGGTGAAATTTATAGTTATTTGGAGGAAAAGTGGTTAAATTAATATTAACACTATCAATTGTTTTGATATAAAATTCAGATATTAAGTATTAAGAGACTACTAATATAGGTGATATAATAACATTTTAAAAGGTTATATCACCTATTTATGTTATATAAATTTTATATTGCCGAAAAGATCAAATATACTGATAAATTTAATGATCAGGATCTGTAAAAAGTGGAAATTTATTTAATGGAAAAATATGATTTAAAAACATCAGACAAATAATAAATACTTAAAAAAGAAACCGGGAAAAGACCGGTTTCTTTTTATTTTTTAAAGGATTTCATCACTGAATCTAGAATTTATAAATGAAATAATATTTTTAGAGGGAGGTAAAAATGATAACAAAAAAAGTATATCTGGTTGTTTTATGTTTACTTTTGTTTACAATGATATTGTTTGTAGCAGATGAAATTGAGGCAGGTGAAGCGATTTTTGTAGGAGAAATTGTGGAGGGGATTGAAGGTAATGCTGTTGAGGGACATATTGAGTTTTCCAATATGGAGGAATTTAATATAATAGGTAAAGAACTAACTTTAGAAGTATGGGTTAAACCCCAAAAAGGGGGAGATGCCAATCAACCTTTTATAAGCAAAGGAGATACTCAGTTTGCTTTATTAACTTACAGAAATTTTATAGAATTTAATATTTATGATAAAAACAGAGAAGTAACTGGCTGGTTTGAGGATGAACTTGTTTTTCTTGAATATCGTAAACCAGATGATTGGTATAATAACTGGCAATATCTGGCGGGTGTATTTGATGGTAATCAACTAAAATTATATCTAAATGGAGAAGTTGTTGCTGAAAAAGAATATTCTGGTGCAATTACAGGTAATGATTATCCGCTTAATATTGGTAGAAATGCTGAAACAGAACATACTGCTAATGTAGCATTTGACAGGGTTCGTATCTATAACAGGGCCCTCACTTCAGAAGAAATTAATGATCAAAATAGAAGACCAGATGATAGTACTGTCCTCTGGATAGATTTTTAAGAATTGATTAAATAATAGGAGGGTTAAATTTGAAAACCAAAATATTATGTTTACTATTAATAAGTTTTGTTTTTTTGTTTGGCTTTAATGCTATAACTAGAGCAAATAATGAAGGGGAGATCACCTATACTCATACCTGGCTGGGAGATACAGTAGAAGATGCCAGAAGGGACTGGGTACAGCACTGGATTCACGGAATTTATGTTGATGATGATGGTACTGTATTTGCCAATGCTGATTTTGAGGAAACAGGACGTACTGCCGGTATTTATAAAGATGGTGAAGTAGTAGGACAACTTAATGTAGGCTGGAATAGAGGAGGTTTTTCAATTACCGGTGATGAAAATTATGCTTATTTATTTACCCGGGGTAATATTGAAAAATATACAAAAGGACCTCGGGCTTTTAGTCGTGTAGATAGAATAAGAAATTTTGTTCCTGATAGACAGTATTCTCATGGTATTGCCCTTACTGAAGGACAATTATTTGCCAGTGATGCTTATAGAAACCGTATTGCAATTTTTGATGTAGATTCTTTTGAACATTTACGTGATATAGATTTAACCGATCAGGAAGTTCCTCTGGAAATGGCAGCTGAAGGTAATGATTTATGGGTAATTATCCAGGAAACTTTTGAAACATATACTAAAGTTGCTGAAACAATAGTTCCTCAAGGAATTGATATTGTGCAAAAAGAGGTAATTACACATAGAGTGATCCGCCATTATGATATTGAAAGTGGACAAAAGATAAGAGAAATTACAGGTATAGATCAACCTACAGATGTAGCTATAGATCCAACTACAGGTGAACTGGTGGTTACAGATAATGGCCCTGACCAGAATGTGAAAATATTTGATGTTTCCTGGTGGAACCCTGAACTGGTAAATACTATAGGAGAAAAGGGAGGTATTTATTCCGGTACTCCAGGTGAATATGGTGATTTTAAGCTGGTACATCCGGTTGCTGTAGATGTAGATGCTCAGGGTAATTACTATGTTGCCAGTAATGGAGCCGGTGATGCCTATCCTGAACTGGGTTTCTGTCTTATAAATGATATTCGTGCTTTTGCACCTGATGGTGAAGAATTGTTGTGGAAAGTACTTGGTTTGATTTTTACTGATGCAGCTGTAGCTGACCCGGATAATGTATCAGAGATATTCCAATCACATCAACAATATACAATGGATTTCAATAAAACTGAACCTGGTTCTGAGTGGGGGAAAACCTATAACTGGACAGTTGATCCTTTTCGTTTTCCTGATGATCCAAGGTTAAATTCATCTTCTGAAAATCCAATTGCTGTTCGTACTATAGAAGGTGAAAGATATTTTTTCCTTTCACATATGTATTCAACCTGGCTTGCAGGATACAGACTTAATTATGATGGACATATAGCCAAACCTTCTATGCTGCTGGCTCCCAATACTGAAGACTGGTTACCTGTGGAAGGTATAAGTGGAGAAACCCTCTGGATTGACCATGCCGGTGATGGACAGATGAATAGTGAAGAATTTCAAACAGACAGAGACAAATCCAACAGCTGGGGTTTTAGTATAGACCATGATGGCAACATATGGCAGGTTTTTATGGATAGGAGTATTGGAGTAAGAATGCTTCCCCTGCAGGAAGTTAATGAAAATAAAGATTTAGTTTATGATCTTGATGAAACTGTGGTTTATGGAACACCACAACCTTTTAGTCAGCTAAGAAGAGTTGAATATGATGATCAAAATGATATTTTGTATCTGACAGGATTTACCCCTGAACATCCTGATAGGGACCATGACTGGAAGGGAGCAGGTACAGTTCTGACTCGTTATGATAACTGGGTTGAAACTGCAGAAAGAGGCAATTTGCCGGAACCAACCTGGACAGTTGAATTACCATATTTTGATGTACCTCATACTCCAATAGGTCTTGATTATGATGAAGACTGGGTTTATGTGAGTTTATGCCAGAGTGCAGTGGTTCATATTTATAATGCAGGAGATGGAAAAGAGATAGGTAGATTACTTCCTCGTCCATATCGTT
>PWOK01000273.1 GCA_003557445.1 Halanaerobiaceae bacterium | reverse complement strand
TTAGTGAATAATTATCAAGAACAAAATCTTTATCAAAATCATTTATTTCTGATAAAATAAATTGTTCCATTCTATCTTTACTTATTAATAAGGGACGGTAACGGTCATCTCCCTCAAGTTCAATATTAATATTTTTATCCACTACTGCCTCTAAAGTACTGCCTCTATCATCTCCAGTAGTATTTGCCTTAACATCCTTATCAAAAGCAATATTGGATAAAGGTATGTTTTTTAAATTTTCGGCTGTAACTCTATAAACAATTGTTTTGGATTTTCTATTTTCTTCCAGGAAAATAATGTATTCACCATCACGATAATAAGCTTTCATACCCTGGGTAATATCAATTAATCCTGTATTACCCCATTGATCCTGCATGGTTGAATTATTCATCCAACCCACATAACGGACATCTTCCAGACGGTAAATATCTATATGACTCCTGTAAACCGCTGTTAACCTGTCTCCTCCTGGTGCCTCAAGATCAGGCCAACCACTTCTGGCTATAAATAGATAATCACCTGCAACTGAATATACAGTTGGATTTCCATCTTCATGTGGAGTATCTCTTTCAGCCTGATAGGGAGGTATTAATTCCCAGGTCGGATCCTTAAGCTGATCTGTCTCTGCTATATTAACACCATCATATCTATGCAGAACAGTACCCCCAACTTTCCAGTGATGATCCCTGTTAGGATGTTCCCTGGTAAAACCATTAATTATCATCATACCATCACGTTCTGGATAAAAATATATTCTTCTCAGTTCAGTAAAAGGTTCAGGTGTTTCCATAAACTCTCTGGATTCTTCATTATAAACCGGTACACCATCATTTGTAATATACTGCAAAGGATAACTATATATCCCATCATGATGAGTGGGTAACCAGATGGTCCCTTCACTATCCACATAAAGACCTCTTGTTCTGTATTGTGATCTGCCAATTATTTCATCACGATCAATCTGGCCATCACCATCCATATCTATCCAGAGTTCTCCACTAACTATATGGCCTGCCGGAATCCAGATATAACTATCAGGCTCAGGATCCTGACGGTAAATATACATTTTATCTCCATTCATATCTATTAAAAATTTAAATAATTGTCCATTTAATTCTCTTAATAATACTGATCCTTCACCCCAGCCATCGATACGGTAATCATCAGGATAACTGTGTCTATGAGCTGTATAGGCTATAGATTCCCAGTTCATATCTGTAGCATCAGTTTCATAATCTATTCTCATTTTAGCATCAGCAGAATAGACTATTTCATCATTACCAGGAACAGCTGCCGGACGGTCACAAAATACCCTGGCATGTAATTCCCAGTTCATTTCTCCTTCAGGTGTATAACTCTGAAGAATTGTTGATCCATGATTACCTGCTCTACTGGCAACATAAATATTATCTTCTTCATCTACACCTATACCCTGAACATCAACAAATTGCATTGGTTCAATTTTCCCTTTAATCCCGGCATAAACTCCACCTTTTTCACCAAAAGTGTCAACAAGTTCAGGTGATTCAGTTATATTATCATAAATTCTTATCTGTTCATTGACACCGGTATCAGCAACCAGTAGTCTTCCCTGATTATCAAAAGCTATTGTGGAAGGAACAATATCATTTGTATATTGAAGTTCCTGTCCAAGAAATTCTCCTTCAGTACTATATCGAGCAATTCTGTTTTTATCAGGTTGAACAATCCAGAGTTTGTCTTCCTGATCAACACTAATTTTACCCGCACCTTCAATTTCCCAGCTGCCTTCATGATTAAGATCAAAATCGAAAATCTTAATTTTCCCTTCTTCCGGTACACTGGCATATATTTTTGAATCTACAGCTGCCAGGCCATGTACTTCACCAGCATCAACATGTCTGTTTCTTCCCTGTCTGCTTATATCAGAAATATCCCTTCTATCAATTCCATCTTCACCGGTTCGGTGTTGATTACCAGCAAAAAAGATATATTCATCAGTGGCAATAATAGCATGTCCCCCACCATGATTACCAACACGGGCATCATTTACCCACTGTCCATCTTTAAATTGAGAAACATTGGCCCCAACTTCCTCCCAGGGTACATTGGTAAATATAGTACCATCCGGGGTAACAACAATATCTTTGATATTGTGCGGTACATGCCCTGAAGCTTCAGGAATATCAGGACCATAAACAAAATCATTGGCAAAGGCCTGTGTAATATAATCAAGCTGGTTTTCATAAGTAATTTCTGGAGGTTCAATCCGTGTTTGAGCATCTACAACCACTACTGACAATAATATGATTAAAGAGAATATAAATACTATGCTTAAAAAAATGTGTGTCTTTTTGTAAAATAATTGCATTTTATCATCCTTTCGATTTTTTATATATTTTTTTAAACTTAAGTCACCTCCACATTAATTATATCATATTATAATTGTATCTTAAATGATTTATTTTTCATATAACTAATAGTTAAACACAACATTAATAATAAACCAGCATAACCCACCAGTGGGTAAATATAATAAACAATCCTGGAAAAACCCAGCTGACTGGCAATCAAAGCCAGCACAGATGAAATTATTACAACCATTTTATATTTTGATCCTTTATTTTCAGTTAATCTGGAGGCAAATCCAAATAAATTACCAACAGCTGTAGTATATATTTCAACCAGTAATATCAAACAATAAAGAATTTGAAAGATGATAGAAAATTTTCCTGCTACATAAATCATGGGAATTTCATAATTAAAAACACCAGGCATATTAAAAAATAAAGTAATTAATATAGCCAGGGCTGCCATTCCCAGTCCAATCCCCCCCATGATTGATCCTTTTTTTGCCTCCTTATATTTATTTAATTCTGCCCCCAGGGGCCCTAAAACAGCTACAGCTATAATCATATTAAAAGAAACATAAATTAGGGCAGATAAAAGCCAGTGTCTACCAGAAGCATCAAATGCCATATTAACCTGTTGTATAATGTTAATGTTTAAAGTTATATTCCTGTATACAGTCAACAAAAATATTAAAAAAATACCGGCCAATAAAAATGGTACAACCAGGCTGATGGCAGTAATAATTCCCTTTATACCCATAATTGCAGTTATTAAAGAAATAACTGTCATAAATATATTACCATAGATATGGGGCAGAGAAAATTGTTCATAAAAAATAGCACCTGTTCCAGCAATCATTGCTGATAAGGCACTGAATAAAAATACAGTAACAATTATATCAATAACTATTCCTGCCCATTTACCCGTAGAATATTGTATTATCTGTCTGTAAGAAGAGACTTTTAACTTTAAACCCAGTTTTAATATTATATAACCATAAAGGATAAACAAAACTGTGGCCACAAAAATACCACTAAATCCTTTTAAACCATAATTACCAAAAAACTGTAATATTTCCTGTCCTGAAGCAAAACCGGCACCTACTACAGTACCTATATAGGTTGCTGCTATTTGAAAAGTTGATACATTTTTTCCTTTCACAAAGATCACCTTTTTTTGAGTTTTTACCATTATTTGTATAAAGGTGTTTTTGTTTTTTTAAAGAAGTTAATTATAGAAGTTATATAATTATATGTTAATTTACCTAAATAAAGGAGGATTTTGATGAAGAAATTTATATTTTTATTATTTTTAATGTCTTTTCTATTATTAACTAATCTAGAGATTGAAGCTGCACAGGTTCATCGGGTTCAACCTGGAGAAAGTTTATTTACTATAGCCCGGGATTATGGTATAACCAGAAATGAAATTATTAATTTAAACAAATTACCTGATGAAAATCAAATATTTATTAATCAGGTCTTAATTATCCCTGATAAAGAAAATGATTATCTTTACAGGGTAAAACCTGGTGACACTCTTTACAGAATTTCGCAAAACCTGGGAATTTCCCTGAGAATCATTGCCCATATTAATAATCTGAGTGACACTAATAATTTATATGTAAGACAGCCACTTTATATACCACCATCTTCCTCTACTTATGAAGTTCAGGCAGGTGATACCTTATTTAAAATAGCTA
>PWOK01000014.1 GCA_003557445.1 Halanaerobiaceae bacterium | reverse complement strand
ATAAAGGAAATGGTTTTAGTTTTACCAATTATAATGCACATGAATTGAAAAATGTTATTGAGCAGGCTTTATTCTGTTATCAAAATAAAGAAAAATGGCATAAACTAATAAAAAATATGCAGGTATCTGATTATAGCTGGCTTTCTTCAGCTAAAAAATATTTAATTCTTTATAGTAAATTGAAATAAAAAATTGAACAGGATCTGTTACAGGAGGGTAATTATGTTTGAGAGTAAAGAAGAATTTAAAAAACAATTTTCAAAAAAAATGAAATCATATTGTGGAAAATCTGTGGAAAGTGCAACTGATAGTGATGCTTTTAAAGTTCTTGGCTCATTAATAAAAGAACACGCTAATTCAAAATGGGCAGAAACCAATAAATATTATAGGGAAAACAAAGTAAAACAGGCCTATTATTTTTCAATAGAATTTTTGATAGGGAGATTGTTGAATAATAATTTATTAAATCTTGGGTTATTGAAATTATGTGACCGGGCATTAAAGGAACTGGGTTTTGATATCGGAGACCTTGAAAAACAGGAACCAGAAGCCGGGCTGGGAAATGGCGGACTTGGACGTCTTGCTGCCTGTTTTCTTGATTCACTGGCTTCTCTTAAATTGCCAGGCCATGGTTGTGGAATACGCTATAAATATGGTTTATTCAAACAGAAAATAATTGATGGTCATCAGGTAGAACTTCCTGATTACTGGTTAAGTGATGGATATATATGGGAGATAAGGAGACCGGGAAAAGCAGTTGAGGTTCGTTTTGGTGGAAATGTAGATATAATAGAAAAAAATGGACATATGGAATTTGTCCATAATAATTATGAGAGAGTTAAAGCTGTTCCCTATGATGTGCCTGTAATAGGTTATGAAACAGATAATGTTAATACCCTGCGTCTCTGGAGTGCTGAGGTTGCAGATAGTATGTCAGAAAAATATATTGAAGATTAAAATGACCGTTATAAGTTTTTGGAATACAAACGCTCAGTAGAATCGATTTCTGAGTTTTTATATCCAGAGGATAATCATTATGAGGGAAAACTATTAAGATTAAAACAGCAATATTTTCTTTGTTCTGCAGGATTACAAAGTATATTTAGAACATTTAAAAAATATGATTTACCCTATAGTAAATTTCCTGAAAAAGTTGCTCTACATGTCAATGATACTCACCCTGCCTTATTAATACCTGAGTTAATGAGGATACTAATGGATGAAAAGGGATTAAACTGGGAACAATCATGGGAAATAACACAGAAATGTATTTCATATACCAACCACACAATAATGAAGGAAGCTCTTGAGACCTGGCATGTGGATATGGTAAAACAATTATTACCAAGGATATATATGATTATTGATGAAATAAATGAACGTTTCTGTCAGACATTATGGTATTTATATCCCGGCAATTATGATCGTATTTCAAATATGGCAATTATAGCTGATGATATGATAAAAATGGCCCATCTGGCAATTGTTTGCGGCCACAGTGTTAATGGAGTAGCAAAAATACATTCAAAAATTTTAAAAGAACGTGAAATGTTACCTTTTTATAAGGTTTTTCCTGACAGGTTTAATAATAAAACAAATGGGATTACTCATAGAAGATGGTTGTTGAAGTGTAACCCTGAACTGGCTGAACTGGTAAAAGAGAAGGTCGGTGAAGACTGGATATATCATCCGAAAAAAATGGAAAATTTAGTTGAATATAAAGATGATAGTTCTTTTCAACAGCAGTTAAGGGAAATAAAAAAGAAAAACAAACAACAGCTGGCTGATTATATAAAAGAAAAAACAGGGATAATAGTTAATCAGAATTCTATTTTTGATGTTCATGCCAAAAGACTTCATGCTTATAAACGCCAACTGTTAAATGTATTTCATATAATGTATTTGTATAACCGTATTAAAAAAGGGGAAAATGTAGATATTGTTCCCCGTACTTTCATTTTCAGTGCTAAAGCTGCGGCCAGTTATTATTTTGCTAAAAGGGTTATAAAATTAATAAATACAGTTGCCGATGTTATAAATAATGATAATGATATTAATGATCTGATAAAAGTTGTTTTTCTGGAGGATTATTCAGTATCACTGGCTGAAAAAATAATACCTGCTACCGATGTTAGTGAACAGATATCCACAGCCAGTAAAGAAGCTTCAGGAACAGGAAACATGAAATTTATGATGAATGGAGCTTTAACAATAGGAACCATGGATGGTGCCAATATAGAGATTAATAATTTTGTTGGCAATGATAATATTTTCATCTTTGGACTATCTGCTGAAGAAGTTATGAATTACCATAATCAGGGTGGTTATAATGCCAGAAACATATATAATAATGATCAGAGATTAAAAAAAATTCTTGATCAATTAATAAAACCGGGACATTTTGCTGAAACAGTTGATCAATTTAAAAATATATTCCATTCTCTGTTAAATGAAAATGATCAGTATTTTGTTTTAAAAGATTTTGATGATTATGTACAAACTCAAAAAAAGGTAGACCAAAATTACAGGGATCAGAATAAATGGGCCAAAAAATGTATAGTTAATATTGCTCATTCAGGTAAATTTTCCAGTGATAGAACTATTTCTGAATATGCAGATGATATCTGGAATATTAAACCAGTTAATATTCAGGTAGATAATGAAAATTAAATTAATAGAAAATAATAGTAACCATATATGTTGAAATATGAAATTTATTGTGCTATACTAATTTTATTGTAAATATTGCTGTCTGATTCGGGGGGTGTAAATTAATTATATAAGTAGACAGAGAATATTTTAATAAATTTAAATAATATAACACATAATTATCACAAAATGTATTTATAATTTAATTATCAAAAAAAAAATGGAAGGTGATTTTATTAATGAAATATAAAAAAATAATTCTTTTTACTTTAATTTGTATTTTAGTGACTGTTCCTATTTATTCTCAGGATATTGGCCAGGAAGAACTAGAAGAAATGCCCATGCAGCAGATGCCTATGGGGGAGCAAGAAGTAGTAGCTGAAGTTAATGGAGAGGAAATATATTTACAACAGCTTAATATGTATGTTGAGCAGACAATAAATGAAATTAATCAGGTTGATCCAACATTATTTAATCTTATTATGAATTCTGAGGAAGGTATTCAATTACAGAACAAATATAAAAGAGATGTACTGGATCAAATAATCGAACAAATTCTTGTTTCTCAGGAACTGGAGGAAAGGGATATACAGCTTACAGAAGAAGAAGAAGATGAATTAAAACAGGAAATAGTTGATCAGGAATTAGCTCATTATAGAAATCTGGCCATGCAATATGGAATGAGTGAAGAAGATTTACTGGCTCAATTTGATGGTATAGATACCATTGAAGAACTTAGAGCTGCAATTTTACAGCAGATAACTGATGTAGAATTTTATAAATTCTTACAGGATATACTGGAAGAAATGGATGTAACAGCAGAAGAAGCCAGAGAAATTTATGAAAACAATCCTGAAAAGGTAGAGGGAGTAACTCCTGGTGCACCTTTTGAACAGGTGGAGGAACAGGTTATAGAACAAATTTCTTTACAGAGATTCATGAATAATTTAAAAGAAAAAGCTGAGATAACTATACATGAAGATAAACTATAAAATTAACAAGTAATTAAATATTTAACTCCTGTATTTATTATTTTTGATATGTACAGGAGTTTTTATATTTATAAATTAATTTAAATATTTTTTAAATTATCATCACAATTTTATCACAAATATAATTTATACTTTATTTGTCAAAATAAAAGGGGGTGTATATTATGACAATGAATATGAAATATAAAAAAATAATTGCTCTCTGTATGATTGTTTTTGCTTTAGGAATTGTCCTTGCAGCCTGTGGAGAACCTGATCACGATGTAGATCCTCTTGGTGAAGAAGAGTTTGAAAATGACTTTGAAGACGAGGATCTAAATGAAGAATGGGATTTTGAAGATGATCAAGAATTTGAAGATGAAGATGTAGATGAAGATGTAGATTTAGATCCAGGTGATATGGGCTTT
>PWOK01000298.1 GCA_003557445.1 Halanaerobiaceae bacterium | reverse complement strand
GTTAGACGATTACTATTAAAGTAGAAATTTATACTTTCTTTTTCCATGTATAATTCTTCTTATTTCAATTTCGTTATTATTTTCAAATACCACATAAAAAATAAGGTAATTATCAACAATTAGCATACGATAATCTTTAGATTTAAGGTGATCGTCTTCTGGGATTTTCCCTTTAAACGGAAAAGACTCTAATTGAATAATACTTTTATCAATATCATTTAATAGATTCAAAGCAGCATTTGGATCATCAGCTTGTATATAACTTATTATATTATCCAGATCTTTTTTAGCGGAAGGGAGATAGTTTATTGTAAAATTATTTTCACTCATTTAATTTCTCTCTCAATTCATTCATTAAATCATCATGAGAAGTTTTTGCAGCATTTGTTTCACTTTCTTTTTCGGCTTTTCCGAGTTTTTTGTAAAGTTCTAATAGGGCTTGTTGTTTTTCATATTGTTCTATGCTCATGACTACCATATCTCCCCGACCATTTTTAGTTAAAAAAACAGGTTCATTATCTTCATGACAGACTTCAGATATTTTTTTAAAATTATTACGAAGATCAGAAACAGGTCTAATAGTTGGCAATGAAATCACCTCATTATAATTTTGGTTAATAATATTTTATCACAATTATGATAAAAAGTATACATATAAATTAAAATAATTTATAATTTATATATGATTATATTATATTATTTAGCAGAATCAAACTAGTAATTGGGGGTCAATTACTTTTAAGACCGCCCAACATCACTTAACAGCAAGGTTTCCGATTCCGCTCCTGGCGTCGCTCCATCCAAATTCATGAGTCTAAGGGCAGTCGCGCTAGGGCTCATGAACTATGGAAACCTGCGGGACGTTATGTGTAAGCCTGCTAAATTTATAATTCATTTATGCAAAATAACCTATAAATAGAAATTTATAATTTTTATTTACATTAGTATATGATATAATAAAGAATATAGAACAGCTAAAGGAGGGGATAAAAACATGAAATGGAGCGAAGTTAGAAATAAATATCCTGATAAGTGGGTTTTATTTGAGGCATTAGAAGCTCATTCTGAAAATGGGAAAAGAGAAGTTGATGATATTTCTATTTTAAATACTTTTGATGATAGTAGTAAAGCAACAAAAATGTATCGTGAAATTCATAAAAAGAATCCCCAACGTGAATTATATGTTGCCCATACACAGAAAAAGAATTTGGAAATAAGAGAAAGAAGATGGTTGGGGATAAGAGTATGAAATATTCTATTAAAATAAATAATTATTTACCTTATGTTAAATTAAAAATTATTCATGATGATAAAGAATTAATATTAAATAATGTACTTGTTGATACTGGTTCAGCTAAAAGTATTTTTAAAGAAAGTTTGGTAGAAAAAATTAATATAAAACCTGAACCAGAAGATATTTTGGGAAGTATAAGAGGAGTAGGCGGTATTGAATTTGTTTACATAAAACAGATTGACTCATTATATTTAGATGACATTTGTGTAAGAAACTTTAAAGTTGATATTGGAGAAATGGATTATGGTTTTGAGATAGATGGGATATTGGGAATGGATTTTTTATTAGAAATTAATGCAATAATCGACTTAAATAATTTGATTATAAAAACAGTAAAGTAAAAAACCGCAGGCCTTCACATAACAGCAAGGTTTCCGATTCCGCTCCTGCCGTCGCTACATCCAAATTCATGAACCTAAGCGCGGTCGCGCTAGGGCTCATGAACTTCGGAAACCTGCAAAACGTTATGCGTAATTCGGGAAAGATTTTAAGTATGGTTTTAATTATTTATTTTAAAATTAAAGGATGTGATTTTTAATGAAACATATAGCTAAAATTATAATATTAATTGCTTTAGGAATAATGATATTTCAGGGTGTAATTTTTGAGCCAGAGGGACAATTTTTTATTATTGCGATATTGATAGGGTTAGGACTTTATATGTTGAACTTTTTAAAATGTCGTATAAACAGTAAAAGGTTACTTATTTTTGTATATGTTTTTCAAATAGTCGTGTGTGTTACTGCTATATTACTATTTACACTCATATCACCAAATTATTACATTTATTCTTTGTGGCTACCACCTATATTTTTTATAACACCTTTTTATATAGAAGAAAACTCAAATAATGAAAAAGAACACAGATACAAAGTGGCTAACAAAATTGCATTTAAATTTAGATGGATTCATTTAATTTTAAGTTTTTTATTAATAGTATTATCATTCTATCGTATGTATATGGAAATTGAGACGACTGCTATATATATATTTGTTTTTACTTCAATAATTTTTGGTTACTGGCGGGTTACTAAAAACTGGAAATCCCCAGTAGAATTATAACCAATTTTAAAGCGAATATTTATTGACTGTTTTTTAGAGTTAATTTCACAACTATTTCATTTATTAAACAGTGGAATTGTTTGAGTTGATAAAAATGGTATAAGTATTTGTATTTAACATAGGATATTTATTTGTACAAAAAACATTCATGATTATTGGTTTGGAGATATATTTATTACAATATCGAAGATTCCCGAACTACGCATAAAAACAGTTAAGTGCAATTGCTCCAAAGCTTTGATATAAATAGATAAAGGAGTTAAAAAATGACAGAAATAGAATTACTTATCGATTTTCATGTTGGTGCAGAAAGACAGGGACCTGGAAGCGATGAAGATACATTAAAAGCATTAAGTTTTATTGATATTAACCTTGAAAAATCTTTAAAGATTGCAGATATTGGCTGCGGTTCAGGTGCTCAAACACTAACACTTGCTAAAAATTTAAATGGCAGTATTAATGCTGTTGATCTATTTCCTGAATTCTTAATTAAGCTTAATGAACGAGCAAAAACCTTACACTTGAAAAGCAAAATTGTTACTCTGGAAAAATCTATGGACGAACTACCCTTTAGTAACGAGGAATATGATATTATATGGTCAGAAGGAGCCATATATAATATCGGGTTTGAGTCTGGATTAAAAAATTGGAAGCGATTTTTAAAAACAGGTGGATATATTGCTGTAAGTGAGATGACATGGAAAACAAAAAATAGACCAAAAGAAATTGAAGAATACTGGAATAATGAATATCCAGAAATTGATAATGCATTAGAAAAAATAAAAATCCTTGAAGAAAATGGTTTTTCTCTGGAAGGATTCTTTTTCTTACCTGAAAAAAGTTGGATTGAAAATTACTATAATCCTATGGAAAAACGGTTTGATGCTTTTCTTCAAAAACATGTAAATTCTGATGTAGCAAAAGCAATTGTAGAAGGAGAAAAAAAAGAAATTGCCTTATACAAAAAATACAAAGATTACATAAGCTATGGTTTTTATATTGCTAAGAAATTACTTTCTTAGTGATTTGGAGCAACAGCACATAACAGCAAGGTTTCCGATTTCGCTCCCTGTGGTCGCTTCATCCAAATTCATGAATCTAAGCGCGGTCGCGCTAAGGCTCATGAACTTCGGAAACCTGCAAAACGTTAGACGAAATCCCTAAATTATGATTTGTTAAATATTGCAATGAATTCACTAGGACTAACAGTTTTCATATTGCTTTCTTTAAAGTCTTTTAAATTACGAGTGACAATATAGTCTATTTCGTTTTCTTGGGAACTGATATCTATTACCGCATCTTCATACTCATTTATTTTTGAATTTAATGCTTTTCTTAAAATGGTCTCTGTTATGGGAATAATTTTGAATAAATCCAGAAATTCATTAAGAACAAATTTTACTTTGTGGGAATTGTTATGGTTTTTCATTAAAAAATATGCTAATGTAGTAATTTCGTGTGCACAAAGATAACCCAAAACTTTATTTTCAATACATAGTTCAATTATTTTAGCTGCCTGAATATGATTATTTCTTTTATTTAAGAAATCAAGAAGTACATTTAGATCAAGTGTGATTTTTTTCATAGAAGTTTCTCCTTAATTCTTTTTTATCAGGAATAGGTTGATCATCAAAAGCACCGTATAAATTTTGAATTTTGGGTGTGAAATTATTTTTGTTGTTTTTTGATTCTTGTTTTTTTAGTTCATCCAG
>PWOK01000147.1 GCA_003557445.1 Halanaerobiaceae bacterium | reverse complement strand
TGTCTTTTTATCTCATAAATGACATTTAATTTATCATATTCTTCTTTTACTTCCTGGGATTGCAGTAAAGATTTTTTTACATCATTATGATCCATTTTAATTCACCTCACTTAATGTTTTTTATTCTATTTAGAGCTTTATTTATTTCTCTTTGGGGAATCTTATCAGATTTTTTCTTAAAGGCGTGCAAGAGAATAAATGTACCTTCTTTATAATTCAAAAATAAAATTCGAAAAATATTTGAGCTGTGTTTTATACGTAATTCCCATAAATCATTATAATTTTTGAGTTTTTTAATATGTGGCATACCTAAAAATAAGCCAAATTCTTCTAATAAATCTATTTCACGTAATATTTTAGCTCTGTGTTTAGGGGCTTGTTCTTTTATAAATTCGACAACAGGAGATTTGTTATCTATTGCATAGTATTTGATTTTATACATTATTTTATCACTCCAATTTACATTACAATCAAATTATATCACATATATGTTATAATTACAATAAAATTTTTAGGTAAATACGGAATCAGAAAAAACAATAGAAAGTTAGACAAAAATTTTAAGTTTTATAACCTAAATTATTTATTTAATAGTAATATTATCATATTATTTTTTATCAAATTTCAATAAAAGTGAGATTATAATTTTTAAAGGAGGTCGGCAAAACGTCATATAACAGTAAGGTTTCCGATTCCGCTCCTAGCGTCGCTTCATCCAAATTCATTCGCCAAGCGCGGTCGCGCTATGGTTCATCAACTTCGTAAACCTGCAAAACGTTATCTGAAATTGGGCTATAAAAATATAAAATAATAGGATATTAAGAATAACAAAGAAATCATAAGGAGGATTTGAATGGCCAAAACACCTATAGTATTAATCATAATGGATGGAATAGGTATTAATAAAAATAAAAAAGGAAATGCTGTATTAGCAGCAAAGACTCCTAATTTAGATGAATATTTTGATAAATATCCACATACTGCTTTACATGCCAGTGGAATTAATGTTGGGTTACCTGAAGGTCAAATAGGTAATTCAGAAGTTGGACATATGAATATCGGAGCAGGAAGAGTGGTAAATCAGATTTCTCTTAGGATTACTAAATCTATAAAAGATGAAGATTTTTATACAATAAAAGAATTCATTGAAACAGTTGAAAATTGCAAGAAGAATAATAGTAAACTTCATTTATTAGGTTTAGTGTCTGATGGTGGAGTTCATAGCTATAATACACATTTGTATGCTTTGTTAGAATTAGCTAAAAAAGAAAATTTTAATGATGTTTATATTCACTGCTTTCTAGATGGGCGTGATGTACCGCCTAATAGTGGAATAAAATACATTAAAGAACTGGAGGAGAAAACTGAAGAAATTGGTGTTGGTAAAATTGCTTCTGTTATGGGGCGTTATTATGCAATGGATCGGGATACTGAATGGGAAAGAGTTAAAATGGCTTATGAGGCAATGGTACTGGGAAAAGGAAAAAAGGAGAAACATCCTCAACAGGCTATATTGAGTTTTTATGAAAAAGATGAATATGATGAGTTTATTAAACCTACGGTAATCTTCGAAAAAGAAAAACCAGTAGCTACAATTGATAAAGATGATTCAGTGATATTTTTTAATTTTAGAGGAGATAGAGCCCGGGAAATAACCAGGGCTTTTGTTGAAAAAGATTTTAATGAATTTTCAAGGGAAAAAGGATATTTTCCTCTTCATTATGTCTGTATGACTGAATATGATAAAACAATTAATAATGTATCAGTGGTCTTTAAACCACAAGAAATTAAAAATGTTTTTGGTAAATATATTAGTGAATTAGGTTTAAACCAACTTAGAATTGCCGAAACAACAAAATATGCTCACGTTACTTTTTTCTTTAATGGGGGAAGAGAAGTCAAATATGAAGGGGAAGATAGAGTATTGATTCCTTCTCCTGAAGTCGATACATTTGATCAACAACCGGAGATGAGTGCCCGGGAGATTACAGAAGAAGTAATAACAAGAATTCATACGAAAAAGTATGATTATATCGTTATGAATTATGCCAATGGGGATATGGTTGGTCATTCTGCTAATTTTGAAGCAACAAAAACTGCTGTGGAAACAGTAGATCAGTGTTTAGGGAAGGTTGTAGAAGCTGTATTAGATGAGGATGGTGTTGCTGTAGTTACTGCCGACCATGGAAATGCAGAACAATTAATTGATTATGAAACAGGAGGAAAGCTTACAGCTCATACTATAAATCTAGTTCCTTTTATTGTAATAGGTAAAGAAGATATAAAATTAAAACAAGAAGGAAGGTTGGCAGATATTGCTCCTACCATGTTAAGTTTGAATAATATAGAAGGCCCCAAAGAAATAAATGGGTCAATATTAATTAAATAATTAATTATAAGGCGCCTAACTTCTGATAACAGCAAGGTTTCCGGCTCCCGCTGCTGCTTCGCACAAATTCATTCGCCAAGCGCGGTTGCTCTAAGGCTCATGAACTTCGGAAACCTGCAAAACGTTATCCAAAATATTGCCTAGTGATTTAAAAGATAAAAACAAACAAAGGGGGAACCATATAACATGTCATCGAAATCAATATATAGAACTCCACAAGGAGAAAAAAATTATTAGATATTTATGATAGACAGTTATCTGAATTGGAAATTGAATACGATATGAAGAATGTAGATACTAGATTCGGGCATACAAATGTTTTGGTAACAGGTTCACAAGAAAAGCAAAAAATTGTGATTTTTCATGGTGGTAATAGAAGACCTGAATTAATTAATTTGACCAGTTTTCAATAGATAATTCACTAATTCTTTTGAATTCATTTTCATTGTTAGTTATTAATGTTAGATTTTTTGCTAAAGCATGTGTTCCAATCATTAAATCATATGCTCCGATAATTTTACCCTGTTTTTCCAGGTTGGATCTAATTTTTCCGTATTTCAGTGCTGCTTTTTGATTAAAAGGAAGTATTTCAATTGGTGAGAGAAAACTTGTTAATGCAATTTTGTTTTTCTCGGTATATTTACTTTTTTGTACACCATATTCTAATTCGGAAAAAGTAATGACTGAAATACATATATCACCAATATTTAAAGCATGAAATTTTTCAAGGACTTTTTGTGGTTTTTCTTTAATTATATAAATACATATATTTGTATCGAGCATATAATTCATTTTATATCATCTCTTTTTTGAATTTCTGGTTGATTTCTTTTTGACATAAAATCATCGGAAAAATTATTTAGACTTTGCTCTAAATTATCCCATTGATGATCTTTGGGAATTAATATAACAGAATTACCTATTTTGTTAACAAATACTTCAGATTCTTGGGATTCATCAAAACGATATTTTTTGGGTAATCTAACTGCTTGACTTCTTCCGTTTTTAAATAATTTAGCAATATCCATAAAATTATCACCTCTTTTAGATGGTATATATTATAGTATATATCAT
Source organism: Halanaerobiaceae bacterium (assembly GCA_003557445.1). The sequence continues at coordinate 11,905 of PWOK01000147.1, read as the reverse complement.
ATTAAAACCAAAAATCAAGAATAATTGATGTTATTGAGAGGGTAAATGCTTATGATTGATATAATTTATAAACAGCTGTCTTCTAAAGCACCTAACAGCAAGGTTTCAGATAGAGGGAGGGGATAAAACATGAAATGGAGTGAAGTTAGAGATAAAAATCCTGATAAGTGGGTTTTGTTTGAGGCATTAGAAGCTCATTCGGAAAATGGAAAAAGAGAAGTTGATGATATTTCTATTTTAAATACTTTTGATGATAGTGGAGCTTACCTATTATGTTTTTATAATTTTTGGTTTTTCTGGGGTAATTACAAATTTGGGAATAATCAGCATAAACTTTAAATATATTTGGCCATTATTTTTTTGGTTTTTTGGTAGTATTATAATAATTATAATTTTTAATAACAAAAATATTCAAGGAACTCAAGAAGCTGCTGGTATATCAAAGAAAAAAATATAATTATTATAAAAAATTCAAGAATGTAAAGTTATCGTCATAAAAAAATTAAAAAGCAAGATGTATAGGGGAGTAATTAAAATGATTAAACGTAATATCCGTGTCCAGGCTTTTGTTATTGAGAATAGCAAATTTCTATTGATTAAACATTATAATAAGAAAGAAGATAAAACTTTTTGGGGTATTCCTGGTGGTGGCCAGGAAGAGAATGAAACATTACAAGAAGCAATAAAAAGAGAAGTTAACGAAGAAACAGGATTGAATATTGAATTATTGCCCTTTAAAAGCACACGTCAGTCAGAGAGTAGGATTTTTCTTTTATAAGGAAAAAGGTATTTTTTATCAGACACACATGTTTTTGGGAGCATTTATTAAACATGGGGTAAAACAAGAAAAAAGAGTAGTAAAATGGGTAAGTATTGATGAGATAAATGAATTTGAAATTCCAAGAGAGTCACGGAAATTTATTGAAGAGGTTCATAAAAACTTAAGGAATAAAGTAAAAAGAACTGACGACTTCCTATAACAGTAAGGTTTCCAATTCCTTTCCCTGTTGTAATTGATTTAAAAAAAGGATAATCCTGTTATTATCTCGAAATATAATAATATCATTATAGATAACTTACAAGAGGGAGGAAAATATGGAAAAATTAGATCAACATTATCAAAATTACGATGAAGATTCTAGATTAATTAAAGATAATTCTCATAGAATTGAATTTATCACAACTACCCATGTATTAGACTCTTTAATAATAAAAAAATCAAATATAATTGAACTTGGAGCAGCCACAGGAAGATATTCTTTTCACTATGCAGAACAGGGACATCATGTAACAGCATTTGAAAAGGTGAAAAAGCACATAGACATTATGAGATCCAGGAAAAAAGAAAAAAATATAAAAATAGACATTTTACAGGGGGATGCCAGAGATTTATCTGATTTTAAAAATAATTTTTTTGATGTTGTATTATGTTTTGGTCCATATTATCATTTACCAGCTTCTGATGATAGAAAAAAAGTAATAAGTGAATGTTTGCGAGTATTAAAGCCTGGTGGAATAATGGCATTAGCCTATGTGAACAGATATGCTCAATATGCAATTTATATTAATAGAGATAAAAATAACATAAATGATGATAATTTAAGAAATATATTAGAAAAGGGTACAACAACATATGGAGATGATAGTGATTGTTTTTATTTTTCGACATATAGTGAAATTGAATCTTTAATGGAAAATTATAAAATAGAAAAAGTTGATCATTTGGGGACTGATGGAATTGTAAATATGATGAGAGATAAAATTAATGCTTTTAAAAAAGAGGAATTCAAAAAATGGTTGGATTATCATTTAAAAACCTGTAGAAATAAATCATTAATAGGATATAGTCGTCATGCATTATATGTGTGTAAGAAATTATAAAAAAGGTTCATGAACTTCACAAACCTGCGGGAAGTTATATGACATTGCCACAAAGTAAAAAAATCAATTAAGGAGAGATAATTTTGCCAATACAATGGATTTTTTTTGATTTAGGAAATACTTTAATTAATGAAGGAAAGGCTCAGAATGATCGAATAAAACAATTAATTGATTTGCTGAACTCAAGAGGGATATGTATTAATGAAGAAGATATTATAAAAGAGTTAGAATTAGCTTCTTTAAATTTCGCTCCAAGAATTATAAGGGAAGCGATTGTAAATATTGTAAAGGATAAAAATATTGCAGATCAAATATTAAGTAATTTGGATTATAAAAAGTCATTGGAAAAACCTTATTCTAATACGAGAAAAGTTTTGAATTATTTAAATGAAAAATATAAAATTGGTGTAATTGCAAATCAATCTAAAGGAACTAAAAAAAGATTAATAAAATACGATTTGTTTAAATATATATCTTTATTATTCTCTTCAACAGAAGTTGGATTAGAAAAGCCAGATCCTAAAATATTTAAACTTGCTTTGAAGAAAGCAAACTGTAACTCAGTAAATTCAATAATGATTGGAGATAGATTAGATAATGATATTGCACCGGCAAATAAGATGGGAATGAAAACAATTAGAGTATTGAAAGGATTTCATAAAGTTCAAAAACCAAAAAACAAAATGGAAAAACCTGATTATAGTATAAGAAATTTAATAAAATTAAAAGAGATATTATAAGTAATCCCAATGGCCCCCCAGGCACGGTTAGCTTTTGATTAGATATTTGCCAGCTTCTGATGATAAGAAAAAAGTAATAAGTGAATGTTTGCGGGTATTAAAACCTGGCTGAATAATGGTATTAGCCTATGTTAATAATTAAGGGACTGATAGAATTGATTTTAGAAGATATTTTACAAAAAAAATTAAAAAACAAATGTGAAAATAATATGGATGATTATGTTCAATTAGTAGCTAATTGGTTTGCTTATATTATATTAAATAATAAAAAATATAAAATTGATCATAGCCTTGATCCTCCATGGGATAATTCAGGAATGGTTATATGTAATAATGAACAATTTAATTTAAAGGAATATGTTACTTTAAATGATTTTCTAAAAAAAGAATATACTGGTGAAAGTTATGCGAGTTATGTAAGTGGGCATGGGATTTATCATTATACATATGAAGAAGAGTTTGAACAAATAACTTTTGAGTGGATAACATCTCAAATTTCACAGGTAATTAAAGATTTAATTAATAATAAAAACATATATTTAAGAGAATGGGTTAGAAATAATAATATTTTATTCAATGTTAAAGAAACTGATAATATAACAGATAATATTTTATTTGATGATATCATTGGAGACTTTCTTTATAATTATGTTTGGGAAATAAAAGATAATGTATTAAATACACATCCAATTATCTTATTTAATCGGGGGAAAGAAGAAGCAATAAAAAAAATCCGAATAAAAGAAATTAAACAGAAAGAGAGCCAAAAAGAATTCGAAAAGAATAGAAAAAAAGCTAAATATCTATGGGATAAGATTTTAAAAATGTATAAATTAAAATATGGACAAGAAATGCCAAATAAAATTGAAAAGCCTTTATATGATAAGAAAGTGAAACAATTATTAATTGAATTATATAAAAATGGATATAACATTGAAGAAATTCAAAATATAGGCAGGTTTTTAAGCTTCAACTTTTCAAATTCTGTAAGTACATTAATCTCAAATTTAAGTACATTTGAAGAGTAATTTTAAAAGTCATGGACTTTCATATAACAGCAAGGTTTCCGATTCCGCTCCTATCGTCGCTCCATCCAAATTCATGAGCCTAAGGGCAGTCTCTCTAAGACTCATGAACTTCGGAAACCTGCGGGACGTTATACGTAATTCTCCATAATTAAAACAAAGGAAGTGATATTTTGATAAGAACTATTCGATGTCAGGCAGCAATAATTTATGAGGACAATATTTTACTTGTAAAACATAAAAATCATAAGACCCAAAATATATATTGGTGGTTGCCCGGTGGATGTATAGAAAAAAATGAAACTAAGAAAGAATGTGTAAAAAGAGAAATAAAAGAAGAAACAAATCTGGATGTAAAAGTAAAGAAATTATTGTTTGAAGAAAAAGGAAGACCAAAATATGATTATGAGATCTTTGCAACCTATTTATGTGAACCTGTTTCAAATAATGTTGAGATTGGAACAGAAAAATCAGATACTCATTCTATTATTAATTTAAAATGGTTTAAAATAAATGATGAAACTGATTGGGAGATAGGTCTTTATGAAGAACATATTTTTCCTTTATTAAAAAAGATTAGAGAAATTATAATCAAAAAGGATTTTTAACACCTAAATATATACCTGAACTTTTTCCAGAAAAAGAATTAATAGGGTTAAGCAATAAAAAAATTTCTTTAATACCACATAATAAATTGTGGAAAGAAAAATTTGAAGAAGAGAAGGGAAATTTAAAAAATATAATAAAAAAGGATATTGATATTTATCATATAGGAAGCACATCTGTTCCTGGGATAGCTGCAAAGCCAATAATCGATATTGGGGTTGGTATCTCAGAAACAAATGATAACAATAAAATAATAGAAGATATCAAAAAAATAGGATATCAATACAAAGGTGAACATGGAATAAAGGGAAGAAAATATTTTGTGAAAGGAAAACCTGAAAAAAGGATTTTTCATTTACATCTGTATAATAAAAATCATCCAAATTTAAAAGACCATATTTTATTCAGAAATTATTTGATTAATAATCCCCAAATTGCAAAAGAATATGAAAAAGTAAAAATAAGAAGTTGGAGAAAATATAAAGGTAAAAGAAAAAAATATACTGGATCAAAAAATGATTTTATTAAGTCAGTGCTAAATAGGGCAAAAAACAACACTACAGGTTAAAAAGAGGTGTTAAACAATGAAAAAAAGAGCTCAAACAATAATAATTCGTGATAAAAAAGTTTTGTTTGGTTACGGTAAAATTAATTCAGAATTTACTCATTTTTTTATAGATGGTGGAATTGAAAAACAAGAAAGTCCAAGAAGTGCAGTGATTCGTGAATTAAAAGAAGAAGCTAATGTTAAAGGGAATATAGTTTTTCAGTTTGATAAAGAATTGAAGAAAAATGAATATACTTTTTTAATCAAGATTGGAGAGCAACAATGTGAACTCGGATATGATCCAGAAGAAATTCAAGTTGTAGAAAAAGACAAGAATCTGCAAAAACTTATTTGGATACCATTAAGCGATAAAGATAAATTTACTTCTATTGATCTTAATTATTTTAAATTATTAATTGATGAGTGTAAGAAAAAAGAATATATTGCAGAGTGGTTATTTGATTTAAAAGAATTAGTTGAAAAATTTAATTATGCCAATGATTAATAAAAAATTCAGGACAAATAGGTTTAATATGTTTGAGAGGTGGGTGTAATGGAAAATATTTTATTTCAAATAAGAGTTACAGGCATTTTGGTAGAAAATGGAAAGATATTATTAGTAAAACAGAAATTAAAAAATCGGAATTGGTCTTTACCAGGTGGAAGATTGGAGAAAGGAGAATTAATAAAAGAAGGAATAATAAGAGAATTGAAAGAAGAAACAGGCTTAAATACAGAAATAGTAAAATTACTATATGTTTGCGAAAAACCAGATATCAGTCCTCCATTGATACATATTACATTTTTATTAAAAAAGGTGGGAGGAAAGATTAGATTACCTTCAAATGAATTTGATGATAATCCTATCCAGGATGTTAAAATGGTACCAATAAAAGAAATTACTGAGTATGGATTTACAGAAAAATTTAAAAATATAATAATAAACAAATATCCATTTCCAGGGAGTTATATGGGTTTAAAAAGTAAAATAGGTTTATAGTTTGAAAAACCATGAATTTAGGAACCTGCGGAAAGTTAAGTGAAATTTTCCTTAGCTAATTATTTTATAGGAGGAGACATTATGCCAAGGGCATCAGCTATTATTTTGAAAAATAATATGGTAGCACTTATAGAAAGAAAAAATGGTATTTATGATCACTTATATTATGTATATCCTGGTGGCGGAGTTGAAGAAGGAGAAACAATAGAAGATGCAACAATTAGAGAAGTTAAAGAAGAAACAGGTTTGGAGGTAACTATTAATAAGCTTATTGCAGAAGTAACTTTCAAAGGTGACATTCAATATTATTTTTTAACTGAAATTAATGGAGGACAATTTGGTAAGGGTGATGGTCCAGAAATGAAAGGTTTATATAAAAAATCTTATGGTGAATATAAAGCAGTCTGGATAAATATTAATGACCTACTTAGTAAACCAGTTTATCCAGAATGTGTAAGTAAAATTATTGTTGAGTCTTTAAACCAAAGTTGGCCCTCAGAAATAGTTAAGTGTATCGATATTAGTAAAAAAAGTGATAGTTAAAGAAATAGTTAGGTGAAATTGCATAAAATAATTTTTGAGAGGAGAATTTACTTGGCAAAATATATAAAAGAACTACGAAAGAGTATTGGATCCAAACCGATAATAATGTGTGGAGCAGGTACATTTATTTTTAAAGAAGATAAAAAAATATTAATGATTCATAGAACTGATAATAATACCTGGGGTATACCAGGTGGTTCATTAGAACTTGGGGAATCTTTAGAAGAAGCAGCAAAAAGAGAAGTTTATGAAGAAACTAATTTAAAAATAAGTCATTTGCAATTGTTTGATATATTTTCTGGAAAAGATTATTATTACAGGAAAAATTAAACTCAACATCTTTTAATAATGTTGGTTGGGCAAAAATAATGGCTTCTCGGGAAATATTCAAATATGTAAATTCAGATAAAACATTTGTAGAAGTTATTTTGGCAAGAGAATCAGGTAAAATCTATTCAGTTAAACTACCATTATTAGAACAAAGTGAATTAAAAAGTTCGAAGGAGGAATATAAGAATAATTTTCCAGGAGTTATCCCTCATATTTGGAAATGTCAAAGTCTTGAAGACTATAGAAATAATAAAGATACAGTTCTGGAATTTGTGAAAAAGAAAATCAAGCATAAAAGAGAATGAGGTGCTTCTTTGTCTGAATCAATTTTTTTGAGAAGGGGGTATTCATTAAATATGAATAGTGAAGTTATATACTTGAATTTTCAAGTAAGCGGCTGTAATAATAATTGTTTTCATTGCCATGCTAAAGCGGGAAGAACTAACGAACATAAATTGATGAATATTGATGAAGTAATAAAAGTAGCTAATAAATTTAGAAATCAATTTCAACAAGATATTAAAGTTTTATTAATGGAAGAGCCAACACTATATCCTGATTTTTTTGAATTGATAACTGTTTTAGAGGAACATGGTTTTAAGGATTATCCTACTCTGGTATCAAACGGCTGGGGATTAGCGAATAGAGAAGATTTTGATGAAAGATTAATAAAACATTATGAAAATTTTAAACCTACATTATACGGACTGGAAGAAACCCATAATCGACTTGCGAAAAACAAAGATGCTTTTAATGAAATTATTAATGCTACAGAAAAAGCACTCAGCATTGGATTAAAAGTAAGTTGGCAAATTATACTTTCCAAACAAAATTCAGAAGAGATTGATGAAATATATGAATTAGGGAAAAAAATAGGAGTTGATAATATTTTTTCTACTTCAGGAGCATTTGCTTATACTGGTGATTTCTTAAAAAATGCTAAAAATTATGTAGCTCATAAAGAAGATTTAGAAAATATTAATAATAAAGAGGTTATATATCATGATCTGGAAGAAATCAAAACAGAATCAGATTTTGTAAAAGAAATAAAAGATGGAAAAGAGATAAAAGTTAATCCTTTTGATTTAAATCATCTGTATATAACTAATAAACTGGATGTATATATAATTTATCAAATTTTCTCAGAAGCTTCATTAGGAAATCTTGAACAAAATTCCATAAAAGAAATAGTAAAAAATATACAAAACAATAGATTACCTGAAATATTAGAAAAAAAACAGAAATTAAATTTCAATGAGTTAGCATTAAAATATGGTGATATCAATTCTACAGAAATACATTCTCCTAATTCTCTTTTTGAAAAATTATGGTGGGAGAATTATTTTGAAAAATAAAGGAAGTGATTAACAAATGACTGAAAAAAACAAGCCAGAAAAAATGAAGGATTTTTTTAATAAAAGAGCAGTATCATATGATGAACACATGAAAAATAATATTAATAATTTTGAAAAATATTACAAAATGATTGCTGATCCAATTACTAAAACTAATGAACGAATAAATATATTAGATATAGGTTGTGGAACTGGTTTAGAATTAAAATATATATTTGAAAAGGCCCCTAATGCACAGATAATTGGAGTAGATATTTCTGATGAGATGTTAGAATTATTGTTAGATAAATATGAAAATAAAGCAGATCAAATTAATGTTATTAAAAATTCATATCTTACATTAGAATTTGGAGAAAATAAATTTGATTATGTAGTTTCAGTTATGACTATCCATCATTTACTTTATGAGACTAAAAAGAAATTATATAAAAAGATTTTAAAATCTTTAAAGGATAATGGTAAGTATACAGAAGGTGACTACGTTGTTTCGAAAGAAAAAGAAAAAACATTATTAAATCAATTTAAAAAGAGGATGAAACAAAAGGAACTAAATGATGGTTTTTTTCATATTGATATACCATTTTCATTAAAAACACAGGAAAAGTTAATAATTGAGGTTGGTTATCGTAACTTTGATTTAATATTCAAGGAAAAAGAAGCAGCTATATATGTGGGAATAAAATAATAGGTGTGTAATACCTGATAAGGAGGATGGGTGTACTTATTGTGAAATTTAGATTTAAAAGGGGTTCTGTCACAACGAATTATATCGAAAATACCGGAAGTACAAAAAATGATTGACAAATTAACTTCTTAAGGGTTATAATTTGACATTTGATAATAATTGTAATAAAAATAAAGATATAAGGAATAAATATAAAAAAAATATAGTAAGGATGAAATAAATATGAATGTAGAAGTAAAAAAAGTAGAATTAGGTCTAAAACCTATTTTACGAAATTTAATTGAATATTACGAGTATGATTTTAGTATCTATACAAATCGAGATGTAAATTCATCAGGAACATTTGAATATAAATATCTTGATAATTACTGGACTGAAGAAAACAGGTATCCATATTTTATAATTAATGATGGAAGGTATGTAGGGTTTGCATTAATAAGAAAGATTTCTAACAAGGATGAAAAACATTATTCAATGGCTGAATTTTTTATTCTTAAAAAATATCGAAGGAAAAATATAGGGAAAAAAGCAGCATATATATTATTCGATAATTATAAAGGATCCTGGCATATTCATCAACATGAAAAAAATATACCATCTCAGATATTTTGGAGAAACATAATAAAAGAATATACTGAAAACAATTATAAAGAACTTAGTAAAGAAGAAAGTGATTTTGATGGACCATGTCAAATATTTCAAACATGAATTAAAGCTGGGACTGGCATGAATACCACAAATAATAAAGTCGAGGTGTAATAATGAAAATTAAATATTTAATAAATGAAGCTTTAAATGTCGATGAAATTATTGAGGTTTTTAATAGTGTTGGTTGGAGTAAAAATAAAAAAAATATTGTTAAAGCTTTTGAAAATTCTTTTTATATATTAGCATATGATAATGATGAATTAATAGGTTTTGCTAGAGCTATTTCAGATTATGAATATTATACTGGAGTTTATGATGTTATAATAAAACCAAAATATCAGGGTCAAGGGATTGGTAAGAAAATGGTGGATACTATAGTGAAAGAATTTCAGGGAACATATATTTTTCTTACTTATACCAGCGGAAATAGAGAGTTTTATAAAAAGTGTGGATTTAAAGATAATAATAAGGCAATGTGGATACCAAAAGGGGAAAAAAATGAAATATAAATCTAGAATTATCGAATTCAATGAATTGGAACAATTATTAAATCTGTATAAATTTCTTCATAAAGATGACCCGGAATTAGTAATTAATAAAGATTTGAAAAAACTATGGAAAGAAATTTGTAATGATCCTAATTTATATTATATAGTAATTGATGATGGTCAAAAACTTATATCATCCTGTACTTTAGCCATAATTAAAAATTTAACCAGAAATGCAAGACCTTATGGATTAATTGAAAATGTGGTTACTCATCCAGATTATAGAAGACTGGGTTTAGGAACAAAAGTATTGAAAAAAGCTATTACTATTAGCAGAAAAAATAATTGTTATAAAATAATGTTGTTAACAGGTTCTAAAAAAGATTCAACTTTAAATTTTTATGAAAAAGCTGGTTTTAAAAGAGGTATAAAAACAGGATTTTACAAGAAGTTATAAATTGAATATATAAATTAGAACTTTTATAAATTAATTTCAAAAAAAAGAGGTGGATTATGATGAAGAAATATATTGGCACTATATTAATTTTGCTTTTTGTACCAGTAGTTTTTACAGCTTGTAATATATCTCTTCTGGAAATTATCCATAATGAACCGGAAATTGAAACAAAAAATATTACAGGAATGGATAGGGTAGATATTGTAGAAGACAAAAATATTTATATGGAACTTCAGGGTCATATAACCGGTACTTCTCAGGTTAATATTGAAAGCAGTTCCGGTGATGTTTTTCTCAGATTTAAAGATCAAATCGCTGGTAATGCTCAGGTGAACATTAGAGCAGTAAAAGGAGATATTTATCTCTGGTTTGATGAAATAACTGGAAATGCAAAGGTGCATATTACAAGTGAAAGGGGAGATGTAACTTTTATTGGAGAGCGCAGCCTCATTGAAGAGCATATAAACAGGAATAATATTACTGTAAAAGCCGATGGAAGAATATTTTATGAATCTGAATCGCTAATAAGAGACATAAATATTCTAAACTAAAATTAACTGATAAATGATTGTTTGTTGTAAATAAATTTGAACAGCTAGATTTAGTTGTTAAATATAAATAAATAATACAGGAGTGGTTGGCTATTAAATTTTTAAACAAACTGAAGAGAAGATTTGGTAAATATGCTATTCCCAATTTAATGACACATATAATTATTTTAACTGGTGTAGTTTATTTTATTACATATGTTTTAGAAGTTTATGCATTACCTGGCTGGCTGACATTATATCCAGGAAGAGTAATACAGGGAGAAATCTGGCGTTTAATTACATTTATTTTTATTCCACCTACCCGCAGAATGTTTTTTATTTTTTTTGTTTTATATTTTTATTATATGGTAGGTCAGGGATTAGAACAGGAATGGGCAAGTTTTAAATTTAATATATATTATTTTACTGGTATGTTTGCAATTATCTTAGGCTCTTTTATAACAGGTGTTTCTGCTACATCTACTTATTTAAATTTATCATTATTTTTAGCATTTGCCAGAATATATCCTGAATATGAAATATTATTATTTCTTGTTTTACCTGTTAAAATGAAATATTTAGCCATTTTTAACTGGATTATTATAATTATAACAATTATATTTGCATCTATGTCAGGAAGAATCTCTGCTATAATGGCTTTAGCAAATTATTTCCTCTTTTTTGGCAAAGATATTATACAGGATATTAAAAGAAAAAAACAGGTATATAAAAACCGTCATAAGTTTTCAAAAAAAATAAGTACAAAAAGAAAAACAATTCATCAGTGTACTGTCTGTGGGATTACAGAAAAAGATGATCCTGAAATGGGTTTCAGGTACTGTTCTACCTGTGATGGCCTGTATGAATACTGTATGGAACATCTTGATAACCATGAACATATTAAAAAGGATAAATAAGAAATATAAAAAATGAATGGAGATATAATATTATGCAGTGTAAATTATGTGGCAGTAATTTTATTAAAAATATCAAAAATACTAAACAAAAATATTATTTCTGTGAAAATTGTCAATTAATTTTTTTGGATGAAAAAGAAATGATTGATTCCA
>PWOK01000081.1 GCA_003557445.1 Halanaerobiaceae bacterium | reverse complement strand
CTTAGTGTAAAATAAGTTTGGGAGATAAATAAAAAAAAATAGAAAGAAGACTCCTCTTATGATAAAATGTTTTATATCCAAACAAAACAAAAGGAGGAGTCTTCTATGAATACTATTATACAACATTTTGGAGAAAAAGTCATATCTGAATTGGAAAAAGTTTTGGATGAAATTTTCATAGCTCAAGAAGGAAATATTGGTGAAGTTATTGAGACTTTGGATGATGTTTTTTGTGAATATGGTTGTAAAATCATAAAACATATTCTAGAAGAAAGTGATGACATTATTAGAGTATCTGAACAAAGAAAAAAGAACTGGTTAATTAAACAACGGAATATGGAAAAAACATTTATAACTAAGTTTGGAGAAGTAAAATATAAGCGAACATATTATGATTCTAAAGGTGATAAGGGATATACATATTTAGTTGATGATTGTTTTGGTATAGAAAGATATCAAAGAATGGATGACAATTTATCATCAGAAATGATTTTAAATTCTAAGGATCATTCCTATCAAAAGAGTGCTGATCTTGCAGTAAAGAAGGTTAATTTAAGTCGTCAGACTGTGAAAAACAAGATTAGGAAACTGGGAGAAATAGATAATCGAAATTTAGAAAAAATTAAAGAAAGAAAAGAAATAAAAAGATTGTATATAGAAGCAGATGAGGATCATATATCTCTTCAAAAAGGTAAAAACACGATAGCTAAATTAGTATATATTCATGAGGGGATAAAAAAGCAAGGTAATCGAAACAAATTAAAAAATGTTCATTATTTTTCCGGACTATATAAAAATGTAGAGGAGTTGTGGTTAGAAGTATTGGATTATATAGATGCAAGTTATGAGATGGATAAGATAGAGACCATATATTTAGCAGGAGATGGGGCAAGTTGGATAATTGAAGGATTAAACTGGCTTCCCAGGTCAAAATATGTATTAGATAGGTATCACCTTAATAAATACGTTTTGAAAGCTACAGGTCATATGCCAAAAGAAAGACCAAAATTATGGAAAGCATTAAACACCTGTAATTTTGATGAAACAGCTAAAATATTAAATACAATAATTAAAAAGACAGAAGTAGACACTAAAAGAGAAGCTGTAAAAGAAGCGAGGAAATATATATTAGGTAACTGGGGAGGAATAAAAATATATAAAAAAGATCCTCATGCATTGGGATGTAGTGCAGAAGGCCATGTGAGCCATGTGTTATCTTCCAGGATGTCCAGTAGGCCTATGGGCTGGAGTAAAAAAGGTGCAGATCAGATGGCAAGGTTAAGAGCATTTAAATATAATGGTGGCAAAAAGATTGATATTAAAGAAATGTTAGAGAAAAAGAAAAAAGTAAAGAAATTAGAAATAAAGACAGAAAAAATATTGTCAGAAGCAAATAAAACAAGTTTATATCCTAATTCTAAAAAAACAATACCTGTATTAAAAAAAGGCAAAGTAACAGGTTTATATAAAGTGTTAGAATCGCTAGCATATTAACAAAAATAAAACTTAATAAAGTTAAAATTATTTTTATCATTAGAGGAGTAAATAAAATATCCCAAAGTAACTTGACACAATCCGGTCAACTTTTTAATTTGATTTATTCAGTGTAGTATGATATGCTTTTATCAACCATGTTAAAAACGTATACAACAAACAATAAGTGTGAACGTTTTTAACAATGAGGTGGTGTGAGATGAATAAAAAGAAATATAATCAGATTAAAAAGATATTTGAAGAAAATAAGGGTTATGCCAGAACTCAGGATATTATTGATGCTGAAATTCATACTTCTTATCTTTATGAATTACTTGAGGAAGGAGTTATTAGTAAGATTAAACGAGGCTTGTATCACTGGAATGATAATAACGTTAGTGCTAACGAAGAATTAATTTCTGTAAGCAAAATAGTACCCAAAGGTGTATTTTGTCTTCTTTCTGCACTTTCGTATTATGAAATAACTACAATAAGTCCCTGGCAGTACTATATTGCTATTTTTAGAGACGATCGTAAACCTGTATTGCCTGATTACCCTCCTATTAATATCTTTCATTTTTCAAAAGAGCAATATGGAATTGGAATTCAGGAAATCGAAATAGATAATCATAAAATCAAGATTTATGACATAGAAAAAACAATTTGTGATTGTTTGCGATATAGAAATCAAATAGGAATGGATGTAGTTAAAGAATCATTAAATGAATATGTTAAAAGACGGGATAGAAATATTGATAAACTGTTAAGATATGCCGACATCACCGGTATTTATAATTTACTTAATAAATACCTGGAGGTCTTAATATGAATAATAATATTAAGAATATGGCAGCTTCGGTAAGAGCCAGGTTAAAGAAAATTGCTAAAGAAGAAAACATAAACTTTAACCAGATATTATTACTTTATTTTCAGGAACGGCTGTTATATAGAATATCAATCTCCAGTTATAAAAATAATTTCTTTTTAAAAGGGGGTCTTTTAATATTGTCTTTGACTGAATTTAAAACCCGTCCTACCAAAGATATGGATTTTTTAGCTAGTGGTGTATCAAATGATCTTGAAGATATTGAAGAACTTTTCCGAAAAATTTGTGAGATAAAAGTCAATGATGGTGTTACTTTTGCTTCTGATACAATTGCAGCTGAAAGAATAACTGAGGGAGCAGATTATCAAGGTATAAGAATTAAAATAAAAAGTTTTTTAGGTAATGCCAGGAGAATGTTACAATTAGATATTGGTTTTAGTGATATTATTGTTCCCAAACCGCAAGTAATGGATTACCCAGTTTTTCTGAATGATCAGAAAACACCTAAGATAAAAACATATTCTCTGGAATCAGTGATAGCAGAAAAATTTGAGGCTATGTTAAGACTTTCAACAATCAATAGTAGAATGAAGGATTTTTATGATTTATTTATTATTTCAGATATTAAGGATTTTGATGGTAGAGTGCTACAGGAAGCCATGTTTAGTACACTTCAAAAAAGAGGAACACCGTTAGAACCTAATCCAGCAGTATTCACTAAGAAATTTATTGATGATAAAACCAGATTAAGAAGGTGGGAAGAATATCTAAAAAGGATTAGAAAAGATGTAATTAAGTTTTCTAGGGTAATGGAAAGAATATATACTTTTTTACATCCTATATATTCATCCATTATAAGGGAAGAAGAATTTTTTAAAGTGTGGAATCATCAAAAAAATTGTTGGGAACAAAGTTTTAATAATAATTAAACTTTTATTTTATACAACTATTCCACATTCTTTTGCCTTATTTAAATCCACCTTCTTTTTAAATATCAATTCCAAAACCAACTCTGATTAAGAATCCAATAAAGAAAGTAAGAAAAGCTACTCCAAAACTGATCAGGGCCATTTCTATAAATCTGCTTTTAAAATCAAGATCTTTAGCCACAGCTATATAGAATGTAAAAACCAGAATAATTATTAAGGCCACCAGTACTGTAACCACCAGAGATAAAAAATAATTGGCCAGTATCAAAAAAGGTATAATTAGAAAGACTACAGTAATAATGTATGTTAATCCTGTATAAGCTGCAGACTTAAGGGCATGTTTCCTATCACTATCAGATTTGGTGGACAGATATTGAGAAGCTGTCATCGATAAAGATGCAGCCACTCCGGTAATCATTCCAGCCAGAGCAATTAATTCTGTATTTCTCATGGCAAAAGTTAAACCGGCCAGGGTTCCAGTCAACTCCACTAGGGCATCATTTAATCCAAGTACCACTGAACCAATATAATCCAGTCTTTCTTCTTCTATCATTGCTATTAATTCATCCTCATGTTTATCCTCATCATCTATTATTTTTTTTGCTTCAGGAATTTCTTCAGCTATTTTGTCATAGGTGATTTGAGCTTCTTCTTCATTTTTTTCAAATAGTTTCAGGGTAAAGGTAAGGCCAAAGATAAAGGATATTAAGTAATAAAACCAGATTGTAATTCTGGATGGTTTTATATCTTTTTTGGAATAATTTTTCCAGAAATCATAATGTTCTAATTCATCCTCTGCAATTTCTTTTAAAACCTGTTTATTCTTTCCTTTAGCCCTGTTTGCCATCTTTAAATAAAGATGATATTCTGTT
>PWOK01000251.1 GCA_003557445.1 Halanaerobiaceae bacterium | reverse complement strand
ACAATAGGGGTTAATTTTCTAAAATATATATAATATTTTTTTGAAGCCTGCTGTAATTCATGATTGGCCTGTTTTATTTCTGTCTCTCCTTTTTTTTGTGCAATATCAAGTAATAATGATTTAGCTTTTTCCCAATCACTTTCAAAGGTTATAAGTACTGGAATTTCATCCCAGATAAACGAAAAATCCTTATTAAAATTTGCAAGTTCATGGTCCAGTATTTTTTTATTTGGTATATGTACAACTCTACCAGTACTTTGATCAGCCTCAATCCAGTTTCTTATTTCAACAATAGAAAATTGAAACATTCTTATATCTATAACATCACCTGCTGTACCATCAATTTCTATTCTATCTCCAATAGAAAAAGGCTGTCTCCAGATAATAAAAATCCAGCTTAAAATATTGGTTAGAGGACCTCTCAGAGCAATAACAAGACCTGCACCCAGTAAACCAAGATAAGTAGCAATATGCTGAAAAGTTCCCCAGATAAAAATAATGGCTATAATAGAAATACAGAGCAAAAAATAAGTTATTAATTTTCGCCTTCTATAACGTAATGCTATATTATCTATCCTGTTATTAATTATTTTATGAGCAATCCAGTTAATTATAAACATAATTAATAGAACCAGCAGAGAATAGATAATTAAATGCAGGTTGTCAATAAACAAAGAGGTAAAATCGTCAATCATATCAAGATATTCAGGTCCCACTATTGTAACCCCCATATTAATAATATAATATAATTATACATCAAAAATATAAATCTTTAAAGATTTATTTTTTATTTTTACTTAAATGGAGGAATTTATGATATTTTGTTTAATTTATTATATAGGGAATGTTAAAAAAATTTAAGGCAAAACTAATAACAAGTAATAAAAATAATATAAAAAGGATGATATTAAATGTCTAAAAAAAGAAGAAAGTCTTACCGATTACCTGAAGAAAAATATGATAAAATTACAGAAAAATTAAAAGAAAAAGGAATTGATTTTGATGCGTTTCTGGATAAAAGTATAGATTTATATCTTAACGGTGATATTGATCCCAAAAATGAAACAGATGACTGGGGAACATGGATGAAACAGTAGTATATATATTATTGAGGAAAGGATGTTAAAAATGAGAATGAAAAGAGCTATGTATATAATGGATTCAGAAAAACATAAAAAATTAATGAAAAAACTAATTGCAGATGATATGGGTTTTAATGAATTTATTAACAGGGTAATATATATGTATCTTGATGGAAAATTTAAACTGGAAAAATAAAAGGGGAAAAATTGATGAAAGTAATGTTCAAGGGTCCTTCAGGTTCAGGGAAAACTACTGCTTTATTAAAAAAATATCAAAAAGCAGCCAGTAAAGAAGGAACTGATAGTATACTGGTACTGGTAAAAAATGCTGCAGCTGTTGGTCAATGGCGCAAAAAATTAAAGATAGAGGTGATGGGACCTCTTTCTATTTATACATATTTTGGTTTTGTCCAGAATCAAATTACAGGATTCTGGCCGGAAATAGAAGTAGGTTTGCCTGGTGAAGAACAAACAATTATTCCTTCATATATGAATGTGGAAACATCTCATTATGTTATGACTAAGTTTGTGGAAAAAAACAGGCAATACAGGGATCTTTTTGATACTATAACCGCAACATCTACCAGAATTGCAGTTCAACTAATTGATAATTTAAATCAGGCAGCAATGAATTGTTTGAAATTTAAAGAAATGGAGCAAAGATTATTAAAATGGGCTGGAGATGACAGGGAAAAACAATTAGTTTTTAATGAGGCAATTGATATAATGAAAATATTTAGAGAATTTTGTATAAATAACCGTATTCTTGATTATTCTTTGATGATTGATCTTTTTAATAAATATCTGTTTAGTAGTGACCAATACCTGGACTCTTTGTTATCAGAGTATAAATATATATTTGTAGATGATCTGGAAAAAACCGTACCTTCAGCTCAAAAACTAATTTTAAAATTTACAAATGAAGGGAAAAAATCTTTTACAGCCTATAATCCTGAAGCAGGAATAAATCGTTTTTTTGGAGGAAACCCTGAACTGGCTGCTGAAAGATTTTTTCCTTTATATGATATAGTAAAAATGAAAAAAAACTATACCTGTTCAGAAGAAGCTCGTAACTTAGCAGAATCCTTATATAGTAAGGTTTTTGAAGAAGAAAAAACCGAGGAAAATGATGGGTTTATTAAAGGAATCATAGAAACTGATTTTAGAGGTAATATGCTTGTTAAAACAGCAAAAAAAGTTAATGAACTTATTAAAAAGGGTACTGAAACAGATCAGATCGTAATTATTGCTCCCAATATTGATAAAGTATTGGAGTTTACCCTGAATTATTATTTAGAGGAAAAAGGAAACAGGCTTTTAAATTTAAGTGATTCCAAACGATTGGTTGATATACCTTTTGCTCAGGCTTTGATAACCCTGACTTTATTATGTAATTCTGACTGGAATATTGATATCACCTATTCTTCCTTACAGCAGACACTTCATCTGTTACTGGATATTGATCCGCTTACAGGCTCTTATCTGGCAGATAAAATCATGGCAAATAATTTAGAATTTCCTTCTATAGATGAAATTTCATTTCCCATTGATTTTAAAAAATATAACTTTCTAAAGCAGTGGCTCCAGAAAAACAGTCAGCAAAATCTTGATCTGGATGTTTTTTTTCAGACAGTTTTTGGCCAGCTTTTAACACCTCTATCTCCCTCCCGGGAAGATATTCAGGCCTGTAGACAGATGATTGATTCAGTTACTAAATTTAGAAAAGTAGTCCAGAGTTTTAAAGAAATTGAAGAGGAAGAGATAGGTAAACATTTTATAGATATGATTTATAGTGGTACTCTGGCTGCAGAAGTTTTATATAATCAAAATCAAAATCGAAATAGGGTTATTTTAACAACACCCTATAATTTTATATATTCATCAATAGAAAAAGTGAAATACATATTCTGGCTGGATATTTCCAGTAAGGACTGGTTAAGGGGTATAGGCAAAGAATTAACCAATCCCTATATTTTTGCTCCAGACTGGTCAGGTAACTGGGATGATGAAACAGACCAGGAGATAAGAAAAAAACAGCTTTTAAATTATCTCCAGTGTATATTAAGCAGGTCTACCTCTGGACTTTATTTGGCTGATAGTTATTTAAACAGTCATGGCTGGGAACAGGAAGGACAGTTATATGAATGGATACAATCCTATCCAGAGGGAGGTACAGATAATGATTAAACTGAGACCGGGACAGGATAAAGTAGTAGATTTTCGGAAAGGATATATGGCTGTACCGGCTGTACCAGGTGCCGGAAAGACAACAGTGGTGGACTTGCTGCTTGGCTTGCTTGAGCCGCAAAGAGGCGGTGTTCTGGTTGACGGAAAAGACATAAATGTTAACCTTTCTGCCTGGCAGCGCAATATAGGCTACATTCCTCAATTTATCTATCTTGCAGATGAGACGCTGCGGAAGAATATTGCTTTTGGACTCCCGGAGGATAAAATTGATGACGACCAGGTGTGGAAAGCTGTACAACTGGCACAACTCGAGGATCTGGTGCATCGGTTGCCGCATGGTCTGGATACGATAATAGGAGAGAGAGGAACCAGATTGTCGGGGGGACAGCGTCAGCGCGTCGGTATAGCCAGGGCATTATATCACGATCCACAGGTACTAGTCATGGATGAGGCAACATCAGCCCTGGATAACATCACCGAAAAACAGATCATCAAGGCTATCGAAGAGCTGAAAGGGGAACGGACGATCATAATGATAGCCCACCGGCTGACAACCGTTATGAACTGCGATATTCTTTATCTCATGGAAGCCGGAAAGATAGTCAAACAGGGAACGTATCGGGAATTGATTTCATCCAGTCAGCAGTTCCGTGAAATGGCCATGGAATAATCTCAGCATCAGTACTCATTATTCGATGAGTTTCATTCGGTATTTATGAGTGACTTTCTTTATACATCGGTTAGAAAGCCGGATAACGAACTAGCTGATCATATCCGTTCGATATACCGTAACAACCCGCCAACAGTTTACGAGTTCAAGGGAGAATGGGGCAATCTGGCAGTAAGCCGGAATCTTTACCAGGGTTT
>PWOK01000240.1 GCA_003557445.1 Halanaerobiaceae bacterium | reverse complement strand
TGATCATATACAAAAATTACTTCAACCTTTAATTGATGATCAGGCAGATATGGTAGTTGGTGTTTTTAATGAGGGGAGAGGATTGACTGATCTTGCCCAATTTGTTACACCAAATTTATCAGGACAGAGAGCTATAAAAGTTGATATACTAAAAAATTTAAAAAGTCTGGAAAAAGAAGGATTTGGGGTAGAAATATTACTTAATAAATATGTAAAAAAACATGGATGTTTAAAATTCGTAAATTTACCTGAACTAACTCATGTAATGAAGGAAGAAAAAATGGGTTTTTTAAGAGGTTTAAAAGCCAGATTGAGAATGTATTGTGATATTATTAAAACAGTATTGGTTGGTATTTTTGAAAGAATCAAAAAGTAAAATTCAAATAATATATAGATGGAGGAGATTTTTTTGTTCAGGGCTATTAAACCAGGTGCTGATTTTAAAGATGAAATAAAATATATAATCATTAATTCAGAAAAAAAACTATGTATTATTGTTGGTGAAAATAAAAAGAATAAAGAAGAATTAACACCTTACATAAGTGAAATTAAAAAAATATATTCTGATTTTGAAGTGAAAATAAATTTAAATTTAAGTCTGGAAAAACAGATTAATATGATTTGGCCTCAGTTAATAAAAGAATTAAAACAAAAATTTTCTTTTACAAGAACATGGTTTTCCAGAGCCAGATTTTTTCTGAATAATAATATATTAAATATACAGCTTGAAAACAATATTGCCTGTAAAAGAGCAACTGATAAAAAAATAGATGATTATATAAAAGACAGAATTGAGTATTACTGTGGAGAAAAAATCAAAATTAATCTCTGTAATGGTAATTTTTTGGGAGAAATTAAAAATACTATAAAAAGAGATTATAATCTTCAAAAGCAAAAAAAGAAAACAAATAAAAAAAAGAACAAAGATACCTCCTCTTCAAAGACCACTACTAATGTAGTTTATGGCCGGAAAATAGCCAGTGAACCAACTCATAAAATTGAAGAAATTCGCAGTTTGAAAAAAAGAGTGATAATTAAAGGTGAAATATTCAAAAAAGAAACAATTAACACAAAAAATGGAAAAGTATTGATTATATTATCGATCACTGATAAAAATGATTCCATTACAGCTAAAATGTTTTTAAATGAAATTTCTGACTTAAAAACTGATATTCAAGAAAAGGATTGGGTTAAATTAAGAGGTAGTGTTCAGGAAGATAAATACAGTCAGGAATTAACAATTATGATCAAAAGTCTTATGAAAATTAAACCTGAAATAAGAAAAGATAAAGCAGGTGAAAAAAGAGTAGAATTACATTTGCATACAAAAATGAGTGCTATGGATTCAGTAGTTGATATTGAAGAAGCTATTGAACAGGCTTCCAGCTGGGGACATAAGGCAATTGCTATTACTGACCATGGAGTGGTACAGGCTTTCCCTAATGCTTTTAATATTGCCAGGAATAAAGATATAAAGATAATATATGGACTGGAAGCATATGTTGTTGATGATGGTGAACCGATTGTAATTAACCCCAGGAAGATAGATATTGATAAAGAAACTTTTGTTATTTTTGATCTGGAAACAACAGGCTTAAACCCCAATCATCATCAAATAATTGAAATTGGTGCTGTTAAAATTAAAGAGGGTAAGGTAATAGACAGATTTCAGACATTTATCAGGCCTGAAGGTAATATACCTGATCATATTATAGAATTAACCGGGATCAATGATGAAATGGTGGTTGATGCACCTCAAATCGAACAAATACTGGATAATTTTAAAAAATTCATAGCTGATCATACACTTGTAGCACATAATTTGCCTTTTGATCTGGGTTTTTTGGATAATAAACTTAGAAAAGCAAATAAAAAAATTATTACCAATCCGGCAATTGACACTTTAAATCTGGCCAGAGCAGTAATAACTGATTTGAAAAGTTACAAATTAAATAAACTTGCAGACAGGTTAAAAATCAATCTTGATAATCATCATAGAGCAGATGATGATGCTCGGGCTACTGGAGAAATATTGTTAAGATTATTTGAAATTATTAAAGAGAAAAAGATAACCAGTTTAGATGAAATAAACCAGCTTACATCAGATATAGATTATACAAAATTACATCCTTTTCATGTTATTATACTGGTAAAAAACCAGATAGGTTTAAGAAATTTATATAAACTTGTGTCCGAGTCACATATAAATAATTTTCACCGGGTACCAAGAATATTAAAGAGTGAATTACTTGAAAAAAGAGAAGGTCTTTTAATCGGTTCTGCCTGTGAAAGAGGTCAAATTTTTCAGGCAGTACTACAGGGAAAAGCTGAAAAAGAAATTAAAAAAATGGGCAGAATATATGATTATTTTGAAATTCAACCTCTGTCCAATAATTCATTTATGATAAAAAAAGGAGAAATTGAAACAGAAGAAACTTTAAAAGAGATTAACAAAAAAATATATAAAATAGGGGAAAAACTGGGAAAACCGGTTATAGCAGCCGGAGATGTACATTTTCTAAATCCTGAAGACAGTATATTCAGGGAAATTTTAATTGAAGGTCAGGGTTTTGATGATGCAGGTGATCAGGCTCCCCTATATTTGAGAACAACTGAGGAAATGATGAAAGAGTTTGACTATTTTGATGAAAAAACAGCTAAGAAAATAGTAATAGAAAATCCCAACAAATTAATAGCTCGTATTGAGGATGTGCAGATAATTCCTGATAAATTATACCCACCTGTAATAGAAGGTGCAGATAAAACTATCAGGAATATAGCCCGAAAAAGAGCTGAAGAATTTTATGGTATTCCATTACCTGATATAGTTGCTAAACGACTGGAAAAAGAACTGGATTCAATAATTAACAATGGTTTTGAAGTTATATATTTGACATCTCGAAAACTTGTAAAAAAATCTCTTGATGATGGTTATCTTGTAGGCTCAAGGGGTTCAGTTGGTTCATCACTTGCAGCAACAATGACTGATATTACTGAAGTAAATCCACTTCCTCCCCATTATCGTTGTCCTCAATGTAAATATTCTGAATTTGTAACTGATAATAGTGTTGGGGTAGGTGCAGATCTTAAAGATAAAAAATGCCCTGATTGTGAAAGTAAATTAATTAAGGATGGTTTTGATATTCCTTTTGAAGTTTTTCTGGGTTTTGAAGGAGATAAGGTACCTGATATAGATCTTAATTTTTCAGGAGATTATCAATTAAAAGTGCATAAATATACAGAAAAATTATTTGGGAGAGACCATGTTTTTCGTGCCGGTACTATTTCTACAATAGCAAATAGGACAGCCTTTGGCTTTGTTAAAAATTATATTGATGATAAAAATTTAAAAGTAAAAAAACCTGAAATAAACCGTTTAATATCAGGATGTACAGGAGTTAAAAAAACAACAGGACAACACCCTGGAGGTCAGATAGTTGTTCCTGAGGATATAGAAATATACAAATTTACTCCCATTCAAAAACCGGCCAATGATCAGGAAAGTGATGTTCTTACAACTCATTTTGATTTTCATTCCATTGAAGATAATTTATTAAAACTGGATATTTTGGGCCATGATAATCCAACAACATTAAAAATATTACAGGATTTAACAGGGGTTGACCCCAGGGAAATACCACTTGATGATCAGGAAACTATGAGTATTTTTTCAGGGACAGAGGTATTAAATAAAAAACTTAAGGAAATAGGTATTGAACTAGGAACTCTGGGAATACCAGAATTCGGTACCAATTTTGCCCGCCAGATTTTGAAGGAAACAAAACCAGAAACAATTGATGATCTGGTCAGAGTAATTGGATTATCTCATGGTACAGATGTCTGGTTGAATAATGCCCAGGATTTAGTATTAAAAAAAGGTAAAAAATTATCTGAGATTATATGTAACCGTGATGATATCATGAATTATCTTATTAAAAAAGAGTTAAAACCTGCAGATGCTTTCTGGATTATGGAATCTGTAAGAAAAGGGAAGGGATTAACAGAGGAGCATGAAAGAAATATGAAAGAAAAAAATGTTCCTGACTGGTATATTAATGCCTGTAAAAATATTACTTATATGTTTCCCAAAGCACATGCAGCAGCATATGTTATGATGGCTTTTAGAATAGCCTATTTTAAAGTTCATTATCCAAAGGAATATTA
>PWOK01000295.1 GCA_003557445.1 Halanaerobiaceae bacterium | reverse complement strand
TCAAGAGTTGAGTGAAATATTGAACCATTTTTCTCCAGAAACAATCTTAAATCAACACTATTTACCAGATTACCATTGTGAGCCAGAGCCAGTGATCCCCGGGAGGACTTAATTAATAATGGTTGAGTATTCATGATATTTTTGGAAGCACCGGTTGTTGAATATCGAACATGACCTATACCTGCATTTCCTTTTAAGGAATCAAGTATTTCTCTGTCAAACACACTATCCACAAGACCTGTATCTTTATGAACTTTAAGATCTCCATCCCTGGCCATAGCAATACCTGCCCCTTCCTGGCCACGGTGCTGCAGGGCATGTATTCCCAGATAAATCAAACTGGAGATATCATCTCTATCTTTTGAATATATACCAAAGACACCACATTTTTCTTTAGGTTTGTTTTTAATTATTTCTGAAATCATCGGTTTCTTCCCCTCTAATTTAAAATATTTTTTTCTTTTTATTTTAATTCCTCTTTAATTTTATTAACTATTTGCTCCGTTTTTTCAACAGCAATTCCTGTATATGCTTCCGGATTATATAATATTTCTTTCTGTCTGTTATCCAGTTTTTTTAGATAAGGTTTTAACTCTTTATTATCCTTAATTAATTCTTTTATATCAATATTATCTTTTTCAGCTTTCAGAGTCAATTTTCTAACAGTCTCATGAGCATCAGGATGACCGGCAGAGGCTAAAATAATGTATAAAGGTTCAGCAATAATCATATCCTTTGTCCGGTTAAAATTATTTTTCATTTCATTTCTATCAATAAACATTTTTGAAGATACCCTTATTAAACGGTCTGTACTTAATAATAATCCTACTGCTATTTCGGGAATAAATCTTCCTGAAGCTGAATTGGTCAAATCTCTTTGATGTTCAGAAAGTTGATCCTGATAACAGGTAATCATTCTGGGTACAAATTCTTTCCACATACTTTTAACATTTTCATAATTAATGGGATTTCTTTTATGAGGCATTGTCGATGAGCCCACCTGGTCTGCAGCAAAATGTTCCCCTATCTCTTTAATCTCTGTTCTTTGAAGATGTCTCATATCATCACTGAAATCAGCCAGGATACTAAAAGTAGAAATCAAAGAATGAACAAAGTCTGTCATATATTCAGGATTTACTATCTGGGTTGAAACAGGCCCTGGTTTGAGACCCAGTTCAGCCAGAACCTCTTTTTCAAATTGATCCGGATCAGTAAAAAAGATATTACTGGCATTATATGCTCCAACAGCTCCTGACATTTTTCCCCTCAAATTGGTGGCTGTTTTTTTTATAGTATTAATTCTTTCAAATAAGCGGCTACAGTATCCGGCCATAACCAGTCCAAAAGTTATCGGTTCAGCATGCTGTCCATGTGTTCTGCCGATCTGTAAAGTTTCTTTTTCCCTTTCAGCAATGGTCAACCATTCTTTAAGTAATTTTTCCAGGGTGGGTATAATTAATTCTTCAGCAGCCTCTTTATAGCGAAGATTATTGGCAGTATCAACTATATCATAGGATGTAGCCGATAGGTGTATATAGGGTTTGGTACTGTCACTGACCTCTTTTTGGAGACAGTTTACAAGTGCTCTAATATTATGTTTTGTTTTTTTCTCTTCCAGGTAAACATCCTTTATTTCCAGCTGATCAACAGCTTTTTTTACCTCTTTAACAGCTGTTTCAGAACAAAGCCCCCTTTTATTTAGTGTCTTAACCAGGGCCAGTTCCACCAGAGCCTGATATCTTACAGCTGCCTCTTCAGAAAAAAAGTTGCTGTATTTTTCAAAATCATCCTTTCGTAAAGAATAACGGTGGTCCAGTGGACTAATATTCTTAAATATATCTCTTTCCATTGTATCCCTCCTGTTTGTGTTAAATTACATTTTTCGTATTTAATTCATTAATTAATTCAGTTAATGATTTGTTTTTAAGTTCAGGTATCATTGTTTCCAGTAACTGATAAATATACATAAACTCACTTAATAATCTATTTCTTTCCCCTTCAGATTCCAGATTACCAACTTCCTCCATATAATCTTCCAGATTATTGCTCAATCTGATAAAAGAATTAACCAGATTTTTAGTCTGTTTATTATTATATCTTTTAGTATTGTTTTCAAATGACTTTGATATTTTTTCACGTTCTCTTTTGATTAAAACTGTGGAAAAAGCCTCTTCCATTGATAGATGAAGATATTTATGAAAAAGATCAACAATTGCCTTGGTCTCTTTTCTGGAAAAATTATATTTTAATATTCCATCAAGTAATTGATTCTGTTTGGAAGGATCTCCGGTCCTTGTAGAAAGGGCTTTAGCCAGAGATATATGGGAAAGAGATAGGGCTTTATCAGGATCAAGAACTGCTTTTTGGTAAACAGGCTTAACTTCCAGTATATTCAACCATTCTGTGAGGGTTGTCCTGGGAACACCCAGTTTTTTACTGGCCGCCTTTTTGGTCAAATTATTATCCTCAATAAATCCATTAATAAATTTTGCTCTTTCAATGGGGTTTAAATCCTGTCTTTGAAGATTCTCTACCAGCTGTATTTGTTTTATATTAACATCATCATCGAAAATAACTGCTGCAATTTCGCCTGATTTGTTTTTGTCTTTTACCGCTCTATATCTCCTTTCACCTGCAATAAGAAGATATTTATTTCCTTTTTTTTGAACAATAATTGGTTGAAGCTGTCCCACTTCTTTTATTGAATTGGCCAGCTGTTCTAATCTTTCCTCATCAAAGCTTTTCCGTGGTTGATCACCTTTTATAATTTTATCTACCGGAATTTTTGCAACTTCCATTTTAATCCCCTCTTTTTTTAAAAAGTAATTCTGCTGTTTATTATAACATAAATAGAATATCAATACTAGTCCAAAAAAAAAAGGGAACTACAGACTACCTTCCTGTTTTCCAGATTTCAACTATACACTCCAGTAAATCAACATCCCGAATAATCCCAACAATTTCCTGGTCCTGATTATAAACAGGTAGAATTCTCAGATTGTTTTCCAGTATTAAATCCAGGGCTGTAATTGCCAGGTCTTCAGTATTTATTTTTTCTCTATTTACTTTCATAATTTCTTTAACCTTTAAAGAAAATCCAACTTCCAGGTCTTTTTCTGTATTATGCTTAAGATTTCGTGAACCATAGGAAGTTAAAGCACTGGATTCAAATATTTCATGCTGGCCATATGTTCTGGTAAGTTTTTTTAAAGTCCTTAAAATATCTCCTATACTCAAAATACCAATTATTTTATTATCCTCTTCAACAGCCAGTATTTTACTGTGCCTGTTTTCAACATCCTTAATAAATATATCTATTATATCTTCCAGATAATCGCTTTTTCTGACTATTTCATAATTTTTTAAAGGCCTCATCAATTCTTTTACTTTTTGATCAGACATTTATATCACCTTCTTTATAATATTTTAAACAATAATCCCTAATATATTCCACCAACTTAATGTTATCACAATTAATATAATCATTGCAATTATTTCTGTTACAATCCCAACTTTAAAAAAATCTGAAGTAGAAAAATAACCAAAACTATAGGCAATAGCATTGGGAGGACAGCCTATAACCATTAAGTAAGCAAACGAAGTAAACATTCCCAAAACTAAAGCAATTACTGCCGGATTTACTCCTATTTCAACAGCTATTGGTAAAGCTATAGGTATAATTAAGGCAGCTGAAGCTACATTGGCCATAATTTCAGAAAATAATGATCCAAAAACAGCAACTCCAACAAATAACAAAATCAACCCACCACCCTCAAAGAAAGGAAAAAAGATATTTGCCAGGAATTCTGCTGTTCCTGTGTAATCCATAGCTCTTCCTATAGAAATACCTCCACCAAAGATTAAAAAAGCCACTGCCCAGGCTATTTCATGGTTTAATTTGTTCCATTCAACCAGACCAATTGCAGTCAAAACAAAAACACCGGCTAAAGCTATAACTGAATAATCAATCTGATGAATTCCTTTTGTTAAAAAACCAATAAAAACCAGAAAAATAATGACTAAAGTTATTTTTTCTTTATTATCCAAAGGTTGATTCCTTCTGCTTTTTTTAATTGTTTCTTCAGGAAATTCTAATGTCCTATCCGGGTGAAAAAACAAATATACCATACCCCAGACAACAGGAATAATTAAGATTGCAGGAGGTAAAGCGTGAATCATCCAATCCCAAAAAG
>PWOK01000346.1 GCA_003557445.1 Halanaerobiaceae bacterium | reverse complement strand
TTTTTTTAACTATTTTTAACAAATATAATATAAAACTCAATAATGCATATACTTATATAGAGAGAAAAAAATCTAATATAAGATTGGGTGAAAATTATGCCAGGAAAAAGATTTTATTCAATTACTATTTTTTTTATAATAGTAATTTTAGTCTTTTCAGCCAGTATATATGCATCAACAAAACCAGAAATATCTGCAGTAACAGCGGTTTTACTTGATGGAGAAACAGGACAGGTATTATATGATAAAAATATGCATATACAGAGGGCTCCAGCCAGTACAACTAAAATACTAACAGCAATTATTGCCATTGAAGAAGGAGATCTAAAGGAAAAGGTAAAAGTCAGCCGGAATGCAGCCTATCAGGAAGGTTCATCTATCTACCTGGAACCGGGTGAAAAAATAACCCTGGAAGAATTGGTATATGGTATTTTACTGGCTTCAGGCAATGATGCGGCAGTGGCCATAGCTGAACATATATCGGGATCTATTGAGGAATTCTCCAGATTAATGAACAAACGGGCAATAGAGATGGGAGCCAGAAATAGTAATTTTCTAAACCCCAATGGTTTACCACAAACAGGACATCTTTCTACTGCCTATGACCTGGCCGTTATTATGAAATATGCCTTACAGAATGAAAAATTTTCACAGATAACTGCTACCAGACATAAAACAATTTCCTGGGCCAATAAAGAGTGGGGCAGAGGACTCAGAAACCATAATAAATTATTATGGAATTATAAATACTGTACAGGTGGAAAAACTGGATTTACTAAGGCTGCTGGAAGGTGTCTTGTTGCCTCTGCAGAAAAAGAAGATAGACAGGTTATATCTGTGGTTTTAAACAGCCCTGTTGACTGGACAGATAGCCGTAAATTACTTGATTATGGTTTTGATAATTTCAAAAAAATAAAAGCTGTAGAAGCTGGTGAATTAATATATAATCTTGAATGGGAACAATCACTGGAAAAAGAACTACAATTTATTGCAGATAATGATATCTATGTGGTTATTCCTGATGGTGGTGAAGTTACAATTAATAAGAGAATAAATATAAATAATAATTTAAGTTTACCTGTAACTAAAGGACAGCACACTGGCTGGTTAACTTTATCACATAATGATATAAAAATAAAAAAAATAAAACTTTTTGCTGGAAATAATTTAAATTACAGTTCTCTTTTTATGCGTTTTTGGAATAGAATGACACAATTTATTAAAAATGAATGATAAAAAAAGGATTTTGACATTTTATCCAGAATCATTTATTAACAACTATTTATATTTTAATTAATTATTAGATTATTTTAGTAGTGCAGGGGGTTTTGTTCATATGGAAAGGTTACAGAAAGTTATGGCCCATGCTGGTATTGCTTCCAGAAGAAAATCTGAAGAAATTATTGCTCAGGGAAGAGTTAAAGTTAATGGAAAAGTAATTACCACAATGGGGGAAAAGGTTGACCCTCAAAAGGATACAATAGAAGTAGATGGTAAGGTAATTTCTAAAGAGAAAAGAATTTATCTTCTTTTAAATAAACCGACCGGTTATGTCAGTACAGTTGATGATCCCCGTGGTAGAAAAACAGTATTAGATCTTGTTGGTAATATATCTCAGAGAATATATCCTGCAGGCAGGCTGGATTATGATACCTCAGGTTTGTTGATCTTAACAAATGATGGGGATTTAACATATATATTGACTCACCCTTCATTTAAGGTGGATAAAACTTATCTTGTAGAAGTTAAGGGAAAGGTCAAACCGGGAGATTTAAACAGATTAAATAAAGGTATTAAACTTGAAGATGGTATGACAGTTCCCTCTCAGACAAAACTAATATCATCTAATTCAGGAACAACTAATTTTGTGATGACCATACATGAAGGAAGAAACCGTCAGGTCAGACGGATGTGCAAAAAAATCGGATATCAGGTAAAAAATCTTAAAAGAATTGGTATTGGTTTTTTAAAAATAGATGAATTATCTGAGGGAGAGTATCGCCATTTAACAGATGAAGAAATAGAAAAATTTAAGAATTTAAAATAAAATCTGGTTGGCCTATCCAGAAGGGTAGGTTTTTCTCATGTCAAATATCCATACTTTTGAGGTGATAGATATGTTTTTAGAAAAAGTTGAAATTAAAGGATTTAAATCTTTTGCCAGATCTCTAATAATTGATTTTAGTTCTCCTTTAACTGCTATAGTGGGTCCTAATGGTAGTGGTAAAAGCAATATCGTTGATGCAATACGCTGGGTTCTTGGTGAACAGAGTGCTAAATCACTGAGGGGAAGCAGTATGTCTGATGTTATTTTTTCAGGAAGTAAAGGAAAGAAAGCTTTAAATAAAGCCAGTGTAACTTTACATATTAATAATAAAGATAATATTCTGCCCTTGAAAATGGATAAGGTAAAACTGGGTAGAACGGTTTACAGTAATGGAGAAAGTGACTATCTTTTGAATGATTCTGTGTGTCGCCTGAAGGATATTGAAGAACTATTAATGGATACAGGTCTTGGTAAAGATTCATATTCTATTGTCAGTCAGGGCCAGATTACTTCCATTATTAATAGTAAACCTGAAAAATTAAGGGAATTATTTGAAGAAAGTGCTGGAATCAGCAAACATAAAGTACGAAAAGACAAAACCGAAAAAAGACTGGAAAAAACAAATAATGATTTACAGCGAATTGCTGATTTAATTAATGAACTCAAAAAACAGCTTCCCTCATTGAAAAAAGAGGCTAAAAAGGCAAAAGAATATAACCAGTTATATTCAGAATTAAAATTATATGAAATTAATTTATTAAACAAACAGTGGCAGCAATTCAGCAACCATTTATCAGAATTAAATAAGGATCATAAAATCTTAAAAGAACAGATTGAGAGTCAGAATACATATGTAAAAAATCTGGAAAAAGAGACAAAGGAAAAATCTCTGGAATTTGATGATAAAAAAGAAAAACAGGAAAATATTAAAGAGGAATATTATAATATTATTTCCAAAAAAGAAGAGGCACAGAATAAGTTGAATATATTTAAAGAAAGAAAGAACAACTTAATAAGAGAAAAAAATGAATACAAAAAACAACTAAAGGATATGGTAAAAGAAGAAAAAATACTGAAAAAAAAGAAGAAACAGATAAAAAGTGAAATTGATAAAAGTTTACAACAAATAGTAGAAAAAAAAGATATCTTAAAAGAAAAAGAGAATATCTTAAAAAATAAGAATGAGGAAATAGAAGAAGTTAAAAATAATGTGGTTCAGATTAGAAACAAAATTATGAATGATCAGGATTTACAATCCATTAAAAATGATATAAATCGGATTGAGGAAAAGAAAAAGTTTTTAAAAGAAAAAATAAATGATTTAAAAATATTAAAAAAAGAAGCCACTGAAAAATTAAACAATCTAGAAGAGAAAAAAAATCATACCGAAGATAAACTTGAAAACATAGAGGTAAAAATATCTGAATTAAACACCAGCAAAAAACAACTAAGATTAAAAAGAGAAGAATTAATAGAAAAATTAAATAATACCCAGGATAAATTTACAGAAATACAACAGGATTATAGAGACAAAAAATCAAGGTTAAGTTTATTAAAGGAAATAAAGACAGATTACAGGGGATATTACCGGGGGGTTAAATATATTCTTAAGAAAAAAGAAGAATATCCCGGTATAGTGGGAGTAGTTGCTGACCTAATAAAAGTAGATAAAAAATATGAAAAAGCTATAAGTACAGTTCTGGGTAGTTCATTACAGAATATAGTTGTTTCAACTGATAATACTGTAAAAAAATGTATTAAAGATCTGAAAAAAAATAAATCAGGACAGGCTACCTTTTTACCGATTAATATGATTCGGGGCAAAGTACTTGATGAAAAAATTATAAATCCTGAAAAGATGGAAGGATATCTTGACATTGCCTATAATCTTGTTTCATTTCGACCTGATCTTGATAATATTATAAAATATTTACTGGGTAAAATAATTGTTGCCCGGGATTTAAAAACAGCTTTACAAATTGCCAAAAAAACTGATAGCAGATATAAAATAGTTTCACTTGAAGGTGATTTAATTAAACCCGGAGGAGCAGTTACTGGTGGTAGTAGTGAAAAAAACCATCAGAATTTACTGGGAAGAGAGCGTCAGATAAAAGAATTAAAACAAAAATCAGATAAGCTTAAAGTTAAAA
>PWOK01000011.1 GCA_003557445.1 Halanaerobiaceae bacterium | reverse complement strand
CCAAGATATTATTTGCCCAGGTTTAGATTTATTTATTATGGAGATAATGTCAGATTAAACACCGGACTCAGAATTGGCGGAGTTGATGTCTTACAGAGGCATCAATATGAATTTGAATTTCAATATGATACTGCCTTACCATCCCCCTATATTAATTTTAATTATTTATACCGTCTGCAGGAATTTCCTTATCTGGCAGTAATGTTTGCTCTGGAACATGAAAATATTAGAACTAATGGGACTTACAGATTTAATGTACAGGATTATAGTTTATCTATGGGTTATCCCTTATCCAGAAATTATTTTTCAAGCCAGGATATCTTCTGGGGAGCCAGATTTTTAAATGTTCATGATCATCTATTAGAGGAAAATGCAGATAGAATATTTTTATTAACAGGTGGCTGGAGTGGAAGGGTTATCGGTGGTGTTAATAATTGGTCAAATGTTTTTTCTACTGAAATCATTTCAGGATGGGAACCTTTTTCTGAAAATAATAATTATCTTGTTCAAATAGATTCAAGAAACCGTTTAATCTATAATAATAAAAATGAACTGGCTGTTCGTCTGTTTTTGGGATATAATGAGATCTATAATTACAGAATAGGTGGATTAAATAATATTCGTTCATTAAGACCTTATCTGGAGAGTAACCAAATGGGTATTTTGAATATAGAATTAAGAAGAAGATTACTTAATATTAACAGAGGTTTAGGGCATTTACCTGTATTTTTCGAGCAAATCAATGGTTATTTGTATTATGATAATGCCTACCTTACAGGAAATATAGAACCAATTCATATATCAACAGCAGGTATTGAACTTGGTCTTGAAATTACAGAATTTTACGGTCTTTCTTCTTCTGAAGTAGTAATAGGCTATAATGCCAATCAAGAATTTTACTTTAGAATGGGAAAATATTTTTGAGATATCCTTTAGGGAGTGGATAAATTGTCAGAGCAAATTCTGGTGATTGGAGCTGGACCGGCTGGAATGATGGCTGCCGGTATTGCTGCTAAAAACGGAAAAAATGTAGTTTTAATAGAAAAAAATAAAATTCCCGGTAAAAAATTATATATTACCGGTAAAGGTAGATGTAACCTTACCAATATAATTGATATTGATAAATTTTTTGATTATATTCCTGTAAACCCAAAATTTTTATATAGTGCTCTTTATTCTTTTGATAATATACAGCTTATAAACTTTTTTAAAAATCTGGGACTGGAAACCAAAGTTGAAAGAGGGGGCAGGGTTTTTCCGGTTACAGATAAAAGCAAAGATGTTGTAAAAACTCTGGAAAAATTCTTAAAAATGAATAATGTAAAAATAATCCAGGGAGAGGTTATAAAAATATTAACAAAAGATAAATATATTGATGGAGTTCAATTCAAAAATGGACAGGTAAAAAGATGTAAGAGGGTTGTACTGGCTACAGGAGGAGCTTCATATCCTCAAACTGGTTCTACAGGTGATGGGTATCGTTTTACACGTCAACTGGGCCATACTATCTCCAGAATAAAACCTTCACTTGTTCCTCTGGAAACAGAAGAAAACTGGGTCAAAAAAACAAATAATCTTAAATTAAAAAATATTAAAATATCCCTTTTTAAAAATGGTAAGGAAATATATAATGATTTTGGTGAACTTACTTTTGAAGAGTATGGTATTTCTGGACCAGTTGTTTTATCAGCCAGTTCCCATATTGAAGATCCCTTAAAAGATAAATACAAACTGAAAATTGATTTAAAACCAGCTCTTTCCTTTGATAAACTTGATTCTAGAATTATAAGAGATTTTAAGAAATATTCCAGAAAAGATTTTAGTAATTCTTTAAATGATATTCTTCCCGTTAAATTAATACCTGTTATCTTAAAATTATCATCAATACCTTTTAATAAAAAAGTCAATCAGATTACTCAAAAAGAACGTTATCATCTTATTAAGTTATTAAAAAATATGTCCTTAACTATAAAGAATTTTAGGCCTATATCTGAAGCAATAATCACTTCCGGTGGAGTTAATGTTGATGAAGTTGATCCCGGAACAATGGCTTCTCG
This sequence comes from Halanaerobiaceae bacterium, assembly GCA_003557445.1. The sequence goes on along the minus strand of PWOK01000011.1, from coordinate 2,146 downwards.
ATTAATAAAAAATTTATATTTTGCAGGTGAGATACTTGATGTAGAAGGTTATACCGGTGGTTTTAATCTACAGATATCTTTTTCAACTGGTTATCTTGCAGGTTTAAATTGTTAAAAATAAAAAGCCATGAGATTTAAATCCCATGACCCATAAATAAATAAAAATATTAATATTAAATATTAATATTAATTTTGCTCTTCTAAATGACTGCTTATAACCTGGTTAACAGTTTGCATAACTTTATTAAACTGTTGTTGTTTTTCCATAAATGTTTTGATTTTTTCATTGGCCTGCATTTTTGCCTGTAATGATTGAAACTGTTTTTGTTGTTTGGGAGTTATTTGTTTTCCATTGGAATGAGCCATATGCAATCTTTTCTGGGTTGACTGAAAATCTTCCATAAGAGAATTTGCATCTTCATCATTTTGTACAGCTACTTCAGCTGATTTTAATTCTTCATATTCTGATGTATTTACTATTTCTTCTGCTAATGATTGAGCTTTTTTTGTAATTGACATTAAATTTAATCCACCTCTTTTAATTATTTATTTTAATAAAGGATAACATTTATCTATATTATTGTCAAACCTTATTATATAATAGGAGAATTAAACTATTGACATAAAACAAATATATTGCTATTATAAATAATATACATACATATAATTATATAAATTATAAAGAAAACGAAAAAGAGGGATATAAATGAAAAAGAAAGTAATAACAGGATTTATATTATTTTTACTTATTCTTTTTAATTTCAGTTTGTTGGTCAGGGGAAACAATAATTTCGTTTTGATTTATGTTGTACAACAGGGTGATACAATATATGATATTGCCCGGGATTATAACATATCAATGCAAAAATTGTTAGAGGTAAATAATATTGAAAACAGTATTAGAATGAGACCTGGAAGAGAATTAATTATTCCTCTTGATAATAAAAATATTGAAGAAGAACAAAATTTAAGTTTTGAACCTTCATTATTTAATAATAAACAAAATGGTTACTATAGTTTTGACACAAATAATACATATGCAATAAGAGTTAATTCTGAACAGGTAATTCCAGATGTTGATCATATTTCTGAAGATGAGATAGTAGAGTATCATGTTTCCCGGGGAGATAGTTTATATGAACTGGCCAGGAGTTTTAATACAACAACAGGAATTATAATGGCTCTTAATGATATGGATAATAATATAATTCGTTATGGTCAGACCATTAAACTTCCAGTAAATAATTTATCATCCAGACAGGTTATTGCAAGAACAATTACAGATGAAGAAATTGATTTACTGGCAAGGGCAATATATGGTGAAGCCCGGGGTGAACCTTTTATGGGGCAAATAGCAGTTGGGGCAGTTATTATAAATAGAATGGTAAGCAGCCAGTTTCCTGATACATTTCAGGGGGTTATCTATCAACCTGGTCAATTTTGTGTGGTTAATGATGGACAAATATATTTAACACCAAATCAAACTGCTTTTGATGCTGCCAGAGAAGCACTTAATGGTGTTGACCCCACTCAGGGTTCATTATATTATTATAATCCAAGAACAGCAACTAACAGCCACTGGATTGAAACCAATAGAAATGCTGTTGTTACAATAGGTGCTCATGTTTTTTTTGATTAAGTTATATCATTATAGATTATTTAATCCAGAATAATATGACCACCAATAGATGTATTTTTCTCATTATCAATTAATATTTTCAAATCATTAATACCCGGTAAAGAAACAATTGTTTCTGTGATTGCTTTTAATGTTAATTGTTCAAATCCAGGTCCACCTCTAAAATTAGTTTTCATTTCTTTTGAAAAATTTAAGATTGCTGTTTCTCCATCAATTCTAAAGGATTCAAGAGAAGTTTCTGCAGGTATTGGAGAAATCAAACTATTATCAGGTGGGTTTTTTAATTCATTTATGGCTGTTTTTATTAATATTTCCTGGTAATCAAAGTCAGCATATTTATTATCAAGAAGAAGGTTTGAAGGATTTGCAAAATTTAATAGTTGTAATTTGTTATTTTTAGTTATATAATACAAACTCATTTCCGGTTTGATGGTAACAGTTTTTCTGGTATCTACTGCTATAGTTTCACCACTTAATTGACTCTGAAAATATATAGTGATTCCATTT
>PWOK01000161.1 GCA_003557445.1 Halanaerobiaceae bacterium | reverse complement strand
GATTTTTAAGTAAAAAGGTATTGTAGTCTTAATCCCCTCAATATTAAACTCATTTAAAGATCTTTCCATTTTATTTAAAGCTTCTTCACGGTTAACTCCCCAGGTAATTATTTTGGCTACCATAGAATCATAAAAAGGATTTATAAAATAATTATTATAAACACCACTATCAATACGTACTCCAAATCCTCCAGGGATTATATAATTTTCTATTTTTCCAGGAGAAGGCATAAAATCTTTTTCAGGATCTTCTGCATTAATTCTGCATTCTATTGCTGCTCCCCTTATTTTTACATCATCCTGTTTAAAACTTAACTTTTCACCTGAAGCTACTTTAATCTGTTCCTTGACTATATCTATTCCGGTAACCATTTCAGTAACAGGATGTTCAACCTGTATTCTGGTGTTCATTTCCATAAAATAGTAATTGTTATCTTTATCCAGCAAAAATTCTACTGTACCTGCATTTTTATAATCAGCTGCCCTGGCTGCTTTAACTGCCACTTCACCCATTTCTTCTCTCAGTTCTGATGTAAGAGCCGGTGAAGGAGCCTCTTCAATCATTTTTTGATGACGCCTCTGAATAGAACAGTCTCTTTCACCAAGATGAATAACATTACCTTTTTCATCTGCAAGAATTTGAATTTCAATATGTCTTGGTTCTTCTAGATATTTTTCCAGATAAACTGTTTCATCACCAAATGCTGCTCCTGCTTCATTACTGGCAGTCTGTATTGCATTTTCCAGGCCCTCTTTATTATGAACAATTCTCATACCTTTGCCTCCACCACCGGCAGAAGCTTTTACAATTACAGGATAACCAATTTCTTTAGCCCGGGATAATGCTTTATTAGTGTCATTAATACCTTTTTCGGTACCGGGAACTACAGGAACACCCGCTTTTATCATTGTCTTTCTGGCCTGAGCTTTATCTCCCATTAGTGATATTGTCTCAGAATCAGGGCCTATAAATTTAAGTTCATGGCTTTCACAAACTTCTGCAAAATCAGCATTTTCAGCAAGAAAACCATATCCCGGGTGAATTGCATCAGCACCAGTTATTTCTGCCACACTCATTATACTGGGTATATTTAGATAACTATCAAGGGCATTTGCTGGGCCAATACAGTATGCCTCATCAGCAAGTTTTACATGTAGAGCCTCTTTATCTGCTTCTGAATATACTGCAACAGTTGCTATATTTAATTCTTTCAAAGCCCTGAATATTCTTACAGCTATTTCTCCTCTATTAGCAATTAAAACTTTTTTAAACAATATTATCACTCCCATTTGTTGCAATACCGGTTATATCATTATGGTTTTTGCTATATTTTTTCTATTACAAAAAGTGGCTGTCCATATTCTATAGCTTCACCATCTTCAACCAGAATTTCAATAATTTTTCCTTTAACTTCAGCATCAATTTCATTCATTAATTTCATGGCTTCAATAATACATAAAGTATCCTCTTTTTTTACTATATCTCCCACTTCTACAAAAGGGTCAGCTTCAGGAGAAGGTGCTCTATAAAAAGTACCTACCATGGGAGCTTCTATCTCAACTGTTTTTTCATTCCTGTTTTTATCTTTATTTTGTTCTGTGGTTTCTTCTCTTTGTATTTCAGGATTTTGTATAGGGGCTCCAGGATTAACCTGTGAAAATGATTGTTTAACCTGTTCCTGATTATTGTGCCTATTACCCCTTATAATATGAACTGATAATTCATCCTCTGTAATATCAATTTCAGTAATATCTGTTCCTTCTAGCATTTTAATTAATGATTTGATATCTTCTAAATTCACTCCAACTCCTCCTCTGAAATTATTTTACTTACACCTTTACTTAACTATTTATTGTATATTATATATATTAATAATTCAAGTTTATAAAAAATATATTAAGTTATAGTATATTAAATAAATTCAATAAATAATCATAAATTCCTTTTTTTTCGACAAAAAAATTAAATTTATTAATTTTGACTTTTTTCAATAATAGTCAAATCTCCTGCATTAAAACCTGTTGTTTTAATTATAACATCTCCAATTGTGTCAACTTCATCCCTGTTTAATCCATCTGTTTTAACAATAACATCTACTGTACTATCATGAATAAAAGCCAGGGCATCCTCATAACCACGGGCCCTAATCAGGCTTTCAATCTCCATTTCTTTTTCCATTCTTTCTGTTAATTCCAGCATCTTTTGTTCAGCCTGTTTTTTTGCCGCTTCACTATGATTGGGATTATTAATCATTTCGCGATAGTTACTAATCTGTTCACTGCGAACTTTATTTCTTTCCAGACGATAATCTACAAAAAAATCACCACTTTCTTCAACATCTACACCAGGGTCTTTTATATCCTCTTCTGTTCCTATTTCTATGTCATCAAAATTATTGGTTACTGCAGGAATATCCACCCTTTCGCCTGTAATCTGATCAAAAGTTAAATAATCATCACCCTGATATACTATTATTGAAGTTACCATTCCTACCCATACCATCAAAATAATCAACCAGATAAATTTTCTCCGAATTATCATTTTTTTAACTCCTTTCATGTGGTAAAACATTTATTTTAAAAAGAGGCAGATCAAGAAAACTACTGACTGAATCATATATTTTCTTTCTAATACTACTTATCTCTGCCCCCTGTGCCACAATAATCACACCTGTGATTTCCGGTTTATATTCAACTCTAATTACAGGTTTTTCCTGACCACTACTATCCCTGATTATTACTACTTTTTTATCAATAGTTTCTTCAATTATTTTTCTTTCTCCATCATTTTGATCGGTTTCACTTGTAATTTTATTGTTTTCACTAAGATTATATTCATATTCATATCTTTTAGAACGTTCAGTTATTATCTGTACTCTTGTTTTTCCAACTCCATCAATATGAGATATCAATTGTTCCAGTCTGGAAGCCATTTTTTCTTCATAATCTTTTTCTACAGATTCTCTTTTTTCAATCCGGGTTTCAGTCTCAGTTACTCCTCTCTCTGAAGGTGTTATTGTGTTAAATAAGTTTCCGGAAAATAAAAAGATAATACCTATTAAACCCATTACGATTATTTTTATAAGATAATTTTTATTATTATTTTCTTTACCAGAAAATATGATATCTTTCAATTTGTTAATAATCTCCATTTTCTTCACCTCTTTTCAATATTTACCTCTATTAAGTCAACAGGTATCTGGAATATATTGCTTATTTTATTTTTTATACTAAACTTTTTATTTTTTAATTCACGATCACTTTTTTCTTCACTTTTCTCAGAAGAAATTTCAACAGGGTCAATTTTTATCTCCGAGATTTCATCATTTTTTATCTGTTTTTCTCTTAAATTTATCCTTATTTTTGATAACTCAAAATCACTATCCAGTTCTGTCTCAATATTCTTTTCCCATTCAGGATAATTTAACTTTAATATAGTGGAAATTTCCTGGCTTATTTTATTTTCATAATATCTACCTGTTATACTATCACCAATATCCTGTATCTTTTCTCCCTCCCTTTTTATATCTTCCATTCCCTGCCATTGAATATCTCTGGTAACAATATTGCTATATAAATGATCTACATCACCTCTAAATATATCCAAAAATGGTGATAAAAAAACACTGATTATAAAAAAACCCATGATCAATCTCACATACTTTCTTAAATCACTCTCAGGTAAAAACATCATTAAAAATGTTGTGAAAAGAATTATAAAAATAATATTTTTTATCCATTCTGATATATAATCCATTTTTTCACCTCATCATAACTGTAATATTTGCTGTTCCGGCAATTATGGTTATTACTATAAAAAACATAAAGGCAACTGCAATAACAATACCCAGTATCAACAACATATTATTACCAATTGTATTTAAAATGTTTATTAATTTTTGGTCACATATAGGCTGAAGAACAGCAGCTGCAATTTTATAAATAATAATCATTGCCAGTATTTTAATTATAGGATGAATTATTATAACCAATATTCCCAACATACCCAGCATATTAAGAGAATTTTTAATTAATAGAGAACAATTTACAATTAATTCAATTGCTCCAGATAAAATACCTCCAATTACGGGAATAAATCTTCCTGATAAAAATTTAGCAGTACGTAAAGTTATACTATCCGAAATTGCTGCAAAACCACCCTGTAATAGAGAACTGCCAATAAACAAAGTCAGTGAAAGGGTTAATAATGAAAGACTAATTT
>PWOK01000259.1 GCA_003557445.1 Halanaerobiaceae bacterium | reverse complement strand
ATATACCTGCAGTACTACCAACATAATCTGCCTGTTCAACCACTCCTGAAACACATTCTGGATGAACCAGTATCGGAGTATCTGGATATTTTCCCTTAACAATTTTTATTTCCTCCGGTTGTACCCGATGATGGGTATTACAATATCCCTGCCAGAGAATAATTTCTTTATCAGTCTGTTTTTTTACATAAGAACCCAGATTTTGATCAGGAACAAACAATATTTTATCTGCAGAGATTGATTCAACAACCTGTAAGGCGTTTGATGATGTACAACATATATCACTTTCAGCTTTAACTGCTGCTGATGAATTAACATAAGTTACAACAGCAGCATCCGGATATTGTTTTTTCTTTTCTTTAAGCCCTTTTTCATCAACCATAGCAGCCATGGGGCAGGTTGCTTCTATCTCAGGAATCAATACCGTTTTTTCTGGAGAAAGTATTTTTGCACTTTCTGCCATAAATTTTACACCACAAAAAACTATGATATCTGCTTCTGTCTGTGCCGCCTGCTGACTTAAGCCCAGAGAATCACCAAGATAATCAGCTATATCCTGAACCTCTGCTATTTGATAATTATGAGCAAGTATTACAGCATTTTTTTCTTTTTTTAATTTATTAATTTCTTCAATTATTTTTTCATTCACTTTTCTACTCCCCCCCATATGGTTACTTAATTTATGATACCTCTTTTAATTTTATCTGTCAAGTAACAGTTATTTTTCTATAATATTATTATCTTCATCAAAAAAAACTATTTTTGGTTCCCACTGGTCTATCTTTTCATCCTTCATCATCATAAAAGACATAACAATTATTTCGTCATCTGGCTGTACCAGTCTGGCTGCAGCACCATTTAAACAAATTGTTTTTGAGCCCCTTTTGGCCGGGATTACATAAGTTTCAAAACGCTGCCCATTGTTTATATTAACAACCAACACCTTTTCATTTACCTTAATCCCTGAATAATCAAGAATTTCCTGATCAATTGTAATACTGCCCATATAGTTAAGATTGGATTCGGTAACTTTCACTCTGTGCAATTTAGCATTAAGGACTGTTCTCATCATTTTTATCACCCACCTTAATATAAATATTATCGATTAACCTGGTTTCTTCCACATAAACCGCTAAAGCAATAACTACTTCTTCACAAATTTTATCTACAGTTTCAAGAGTAGAAGGATTTAAAATCTCTATATATTCTATTTTTGTTAAATCTTCATTATTTATTATATCTCGAATGTGTTCCTTTACTAAAGAAGCCTTTCTATTACCTTTTTCGATTATTTGTCTGGCTTTTTTTAAAGATTTATATAATACTGTGGCAGCTTTTCTTCCCTCTTTACTTAAATACTTATTCCGGGAACTCATGGCCAGGCCATCTTCTTCCCTGATAATAGGAACCTTTTTGATTTTTACTGGAAAATTCAAATCAGCCACCATTCTTTTAATAACAACATACTGCTGGTAATCTTTTTGACCAAAATATGCTCTATCCGGCTGGACTATATTAAATAATTTACTGACAACTGTTGTTACCCCCCGGAAATGTCCTTTTCTTGAAGCCCCACATAATTTATTGGTTATTTCTTTAACCTGAACGAAAGTTTTATAGTCCTGAGGATACATTTCTTTAACATCCGGAGCAAAAATATAATCAACACCCTCTTTTTGGGCCAGTTGTGAATCTTTTTTAAGATCTCTGGGGTATTGATCATAGTCCTCATCAGGCCCAAACTGAGTTGGATTAACAAAAATACTAATAACAACAATATCATTGTTGGAAACTGCTTTTTTTACCAGGGCCAGATGACCATCATGCAAATAACCCATTGTGGGAACCAGTCCTATCTCTTTTCCCGATCTTCTTTCCTCACATAATTTTTCCCTTAAGTCATCTATTTTCTTTATTAACTCCATCTTAATCTAACTCCCTTTTTAATTTTTTATATAATTGTTCATCCAGATGAAAACTTTCATTATCTGAAGGAAACTCTTTTTCTTTTACCTCCTGTATATATTTATTAACTGCATTTTTTATAACTTTATTCAAATTGGCATATTTTCTGGCAAATTTGGGATTGAATTGATCATCAAATCCCAGTAAATCATGAAAGACAAGTACCTGGCCATCACAATCAGGTCCTGCTCCAATACCTATTGTTGGTACTGATAGTTTTTCTGTTATCAGGGCAGCCAGTTCCCGGGGAACAGTCTCAAGGACAATGGAAAAAACACCTGCCTCCTGTAATTGTAAGGCATCATTGTATAATTCAACAGCTTTTTCTCGATCTTTTCCCTGTACTTTAAAACCTCCAAATTGATTTACTGATTGAGGGGTTAATCCCAGATGGCCCATGACCGGAATACCGGCCTCCACCAGGGCTTTAACCTGAGGAATTATTCTTTTGCCCCCTTCCAGTTTAACAGCACCTGCTCCACTTTTTTTCATTATCTTTCCTGCTGATTCCAGGGCTTTTTCAACACCGGTTTGAAAGGACATAAATGGCATATCTGTAACCAGTAGGGCATTATTATTACCCCTGTTAACTATTTTTGTGTGATATATCATCTGCTCAAGAGTAACCGGTAGAGTATCCTGATTGCCCTGGATTACCATTCCCAGCGAATCTCCCACCAGAATAATATCAATACCTGCTTCATCAACCAGTTTACCCATATAATAATCATATGCTGTTATCATTGTGATTTTTTCTTTTTTCTCTTTCTTTTCCATTATATCCTTAATAGATATATTCATTTTTTTTCCTCCTTTTTTATACAATCAAATAATTTGAGGATTTCTTTTTTATCTATCATTTTAGCTGTATATTTACCCATTGTTTTATAAAGATCAAGTAATTGAGGTTTATATTCCTCTAAAGCCTGAAGGTGTATTTCAATAGTTTTTCTGTCTCCCCTGGCTATGGGGCCGGTTAAGGCATCCTCCGGTTTTTTCTTTTCTAGATTATTAAGTGTTCCCTTTGTTAAATTTAATAATCCTTTTTTAAATTCAGTCTCCGACAGACCTGCTTTTTCCAACAATTGATAACTGGAATTAATTAAGGTTACCAGATAATTAGAGGCTATAACAGCTGCAGCATGATATAGTGGTTTATACTTTTTCTCTATGGTGGTATATTTTAAATTCAGTTTATTTATTATAATCCGGGCTATTTTTTTTCCTTTTTTACATCCTTCCAGGGTAAAAACAGCTTCCGGTAATAGTTGGATCCCTTCTTCAAAGTCTGGAACCGACTGTAAGGGGTGTAATGAGAAAACAGCTAGATCATTATTTTTATGTTTAAGAATATCTGAACTATATAGTCCACTCATATGAATCAGAGTTAATGATTTATGCTTATATTGTGAAACTAATTCTACAATTTTTGCTATTTTATCATCAGGGGTTGTTATTACAATTAAATCTGCTTCTTCTATTTTGTTTCTCAGATCCTTTTTTTTTAAAGGTATACCTGAACCAATTAATTTACTTGCTTTACAGGCAGAGCTGTAGTGTTTATTGTAAATACCGGTTATTTTAAATCCCTTTTTATATAATAAATATCCAAAAGAAGAACCAATTCTGCCGGCACCAATAATTAAAATTTTCATTAGAACCCTCCCCTCAAAAAAAATATCTCCTGAACGAATTCAGGAGGATTAATTATATAATATTATTGTCCTCCCGTCCCGGTAATTTGAATCCAGGCGGTACTAAAATATTTTTAATTATAAAAATTATAGTGATATAGTTCTTTTTAAAAGATACTATTCACTTTTATCTATTTTTATCATAACACTAATATTATAATTAATCAAGAAAAAACCGGCCTCCAGAGACCGGTTTTTTATATTAAAATAATCCTGTTATTTCACCCTGATTATTAACATCTATATCTTCAGCTGAAGGTTTTTGGGGCAATCCAGGCATTGTCATAATAGGGCCTGTTATTGGTACCAGAAATTCTGCTCCTGCAGACAGATTAATTTCCCGAACTTTAATTCTAAAATTTTGTGGGCGCCCCTTTAAAGAAGGATTATCAGAAATAGAATTTTGTGTTTTAGCCATACAGATCGGTAATTTGTCATAACCAAGACTGGTATATTTTTCAATCTGTTCCTCAGCTTTAGATAAATAACCGACACCATCTGCTCCATAAATTTCTCTGGCAATAATCTCAATTTTTTCTTTTATAGGCTGATCTAAATCATAAAGATAATCAAAATTATTTT
>PWOK01000305.1 GCA_003557445.1 Halanaerobiaceae bacterium | reverse complement strand
TAAGTGGTGTTACCGGTCAAAAAACAGATAAAAAAGAAAGTATTATATTATATACTACAGATGCTGTAAATACAATAGCTGATCTTTTTGCTTATACTAAAAAAATTGATAAAGAGATTAAAGAATTAAATCTAAGGAAACCAACACTGGAGGATTTATTTATTAAATTAACAGGAAGGAAGATAAGACAATGAAAACTTTCATGAAAATGTTTATAGCTAATTCAAAAGAATTTGTCAGGGATAAGAGTGGTCTTTTCTGGTTTTTTGCTTTACCTGTTTGTTTTATATTGCTTTTTGGCCTGGTTTTTTCTGATGATAGTATGGGTTATGGTATTGATTATATTTTACCGGGTATATTGGGTATGGCTCTGATGCAACTGGGGCTTTTTGGTGCCCTGCAATTTTTAAGTCTGAGAGAGAAGAAAATTATAAGAGGTTTAAGTGTTACTCCTCTTTCTCCAAAAGTTTTACTGAGTAGTGAAATTTTATTAAGAATTATAGCTGGTGTTGTTCAGGCAGTTATAATTGTAATTCTGGGTGTTCTGGCCTTTAATATTGAACTGACTGGAAATATATTTATTTTGTTCTTGATTGTAATACTGGGAGCATTAACCTTTGTTAGTCTTGGTTATATGTTAATTTGTTTTGTTAAGAGTATTGAAGGAGGTAATGGTCTGGCCCAGGTGGTTCAGCTGCCCATGATCTTTTTATCAGGAGTATTTTTTCCGGTAGATATGATGCCAGATTTTATGCAACCTGTTGTTAGAGTTATTCCATTGACATATCTGGCTGATGCTTTAAGGCAGGTAATGGTAGATGTTCCCGGGGAATATTCTCTTACTTTAAATATTGTGATTCTTAGTTTGTTTTTGATTATTTCTTTTGCAGTTACTTTGAAATTCTGGCGCTGGGAATAAACTATCATATTTTAATATAATACCCCTCTTTAACCGGTAATTACCGGTTTTTTTTTGCAAAAAAATAGGACAAATTATATTATAAAAAGGTAAAGGAGATGTGAATTCACACCTCCTTCAAAAAAAGTTTATATTTTAAAAGTCTCCACTTCTTTTTTTAAATAGTTTATAAGCAGCTATATTTAATAAAATTCCGTAAATCCAGCCCAGGATATAATACTGGTTGTAGGTTAAAAACAGAACATCTTCACCTCTTATCAGAGCACTTATTGCTTTGGCAGGGAAAAATCCTGGAGCAAAAGCAAAAAACAATTCTTTAACATCAAAAAAGAAGAGAGAGATAATCGGAAAAAATATAAGGGTTCCAAAGCCCTTCATTACAGCAAAGCCTTCAATCTTATTTTTGGCAAAGGAGTTAATAAATAATCCAGTCAGAGGGGCAGATAATGAGGCCAGTACAGAAACTGCAATTACTTTTGTTAACTGTAAATCTCCAATACCGGTAAATAGGATTACAAAAAGACAGGCAAAAAATGAACATATAAAAATCATGATAAGTCTGAAAGAAAAAAACTTATTCAGGCCCAGAGGAGTTATTTTAATGGCAGGTAATACATTATCATCTCTGTCTTCAAGCAGGGAAAAACCTATTAAAGCCCCAAAAACCAGTGGCATCATTAAAGCAAGGGCTACAATTATAACATCTGCATAGGGTTCAATTATAAAACCGGTATTTTCTTCAATATAGGGGAGAAGATATCTGCCAATAAGCCCGAATAAAAGGGGGTAAAAAACAATAATCCTTGTTAGAGGCTCTCTGATCCATTTTTTTAATTCACTGATTATAAAGGTTAAATACATATTAAACACCACTCTCCCTGGCTGCAAAGTCTTTGAATCCTTTTAAGACAAAATAACCCAGTATAACTGATCCAACACTCAAATAAACCACTGATATTATTAGTTCCCATAAGTCAGCCTGACCGATTATTCCTTCCAATAACACCGAAGATGTTTTGGTTGGAGTGAGGAATAACAAATTACTAAAAATTCTTGAGGTAATTAGCTCAAATATTTCCAGCATAACGGGTATCATTAATACCAGAAAATATAATAACATTCCTACCAGTAATTCCGTAAAATCACGCGATTTGTAAATTATCAAAAAACCAACCAGAGCATGGAACAAACCAATTAAAAGAACAGCTCCCACCAGACCAATTAAACTAATACTGATTTCCCTAAATATTTGGGCATAAAGAAAGACAAGAATAATTGTGATAAAGTTTGAAGTTAGGTTTCCCAGAATTTTGGATGATATAAATTCTGTTTTATCAATAGGTGAGACAAACAGTGATTTTAATACCCCTTCCTGTTTTTCAAAAAAGATAGTTACCCCGGCCATTACAATTGACATAGAGACTACATCAAAAAAGACAATCATAGAAAAAAGATAGCTTACATCTCCGGTTTCCAGAAGATGTAGAGCACCTATCCAGAAAAAAGCTACTACTATACTGGCAGTTATAATATGATATTTCTGCATTCTCTGCAGTTCACCGGCAAAAAGTGTTTTAAAGTTATTCATATTCACTCACCCCGGTAACTTCGATAAATATATCATCAAGAGTCATTTCCTGACTGTGAATGGTTATAATCTTTTTATTTTTGATTATATCCAGAAAATCCTGGTTGTCACCAAGAGAATCCATTTCAAAAGAAGCTTCTTTAACTTTTTCATTATCAGTGTATTCTACATTTAGGATCCGCTGACCATGTTTAAGTTTGAGATTTTTGGGGGTGTTTATTTCAGCAATATTACCATCAACCATAAAAGCAATTTGATCACATAATTCTTCTACATCATTCATTAAATGGGTGGTTAATAAGACTGTTCCACCATTTTCTTTGAATTCAGAGATCATATTTTTAATAATTCGGGAATTTTTTGGATCAAGACCTGCTGTGGGTTCATCAAGGAAAAGCATTTTTGGTTTGTTAAGCAAAGCCCTGACAAAATTAAGCCTTACCTTCATCCCTTTAGAAAATTCACCAACTTTTTTATTTCTATCCTGATAAAGACCAAGTCTTTTCATTAATTGCTCTGTATCAGCTGTTTCACGGTAAAGTTTTTTAAAAAATTTAAGATTTTCTTCTGCTGTTAATTTGGAAAAATGAACTGGCATTTCAAAACCAACTCCAATATCCTGGTAAAAATCTTTTTGATATTTGTCAAGTGGTTTTCCCAGGTAACTAATTTTTCCCTTATATCCATCAAGAAGTTTGGTCAAAATTTTCTGGGTTGTACTTTTTCCTACTCCACTGGGACCAAGTAATCCAAAAATAACACCTTCTGGTATTTCAAAGTTTAAACCTTTCAGGGTATCTTCTTCATTGTGGGGATAACAGTAGGTTAAATTATTAACTTTAAACATTGTTTTCCTCCCTTAGTTTTCAGTTTTTTTAAGACCATTTTCAAGTATATATAACATTTTATCAACAGTATTTAAATATTCATTTAAACTTTCAGGTAAATCATCAGGGTCAAATTCTTCTAAATAATTATCTGCCAGTATAATATTCAAATTATAAAGAATTAAGGTAGTTACCTTAATATCAATTTTTTCATCAATTTCCCCCCTTTCTATACCTCTTTTTAAAATATTTTTATAAAGGGTGGTTGCCTTTTGTTCAAAATTTTGATAAATTTCTTCTTTAAATTTTATATCTTCCTTCAAAAAATTATTGCCTATTGCTGCCAGCTGAGGGTTATCTCTGGCAAACTTGATTCCCAGTTTATATAATTTTTTAATTAAATCAAAGGTTTTTAATTGATTGAAGTTTTTTAAAGCATTGTTAAAAAGAGATAATTTTTTTTCAGCAATCAAACCAAAAATATATTTATATAAATCTTTTAAATCATCAAAATATTGATAAAAACTCCCCCGGGGAATACCAGCCTTTTTAATGATACTGGAGATACTGGCATCTGAAAAAGAATTATCAGAGAATTCTTTTATAGCAGCAGATATTATTTTATTTTTTTTGTCTTCTGGTAGATTAAAAAATGTCTTTGTTGGCAATTTATCACCTTCTTTTTTTGATAAACTATAAAATAAATAATAAATCTTAATTAAATTATATGACACTGGTGTCATTTTGTCAATATTAATTGAATCTATTTCTAATTTCACTTATAATATAAATGAAGGTGGTGAAATAGTTGAAGGTAAAAAGCAAATTATTTAATGTGTTGATAATACTTTTATTAAGTGTTTTTATAGCTGAAAAGACAGAAGCTGTTGATATAGGAGGTAATCTTGAGGTTCATAGTG
>PWOK01000021.1 GCA_003557445.1 Halanaerobiaceae bacterium | reverse complement strand
GGATAGTCTTTCATATAACCATATCCTCCAAATATTTGTACTGCTTCAGTTGTTACTTCCATTGCTACATCTGAAGCAAAACACTTTGACATGGCAGATTCTCTACTGATATCTTTTTTTCCAGAATCAATCATTCTGGCAGTATTATAAACAAGTGACCTGGCAGCTTCGGTTTTCATAGACATATCTGCCAGTTTATGACGTATGGCCTGAAAACTGGAGATTGTTTTTCCGAATTGTTCTCTTTCTTTGGTGTATTTTAAACAGGCATTAATTGCTCCCTGAGCTATACCAACAGCCTGTGCTGCTACTCCAGGTCTTGTACGGTCAAGTGTTTTTAAAGCCACAATATAACCCATACCTGGCCTTGCCAGGACATTATCCTTATGGATCCGGCAATTATCAAAGATTAATTCTCTGGTTGTTGAACCGCGAATTCCCATCTTATCTTCTTTTACACCAAAAGAAAAGCCATCCTGGTCTTTTTCTACTATAAAGGCTGTAGCTCCTCTGGAACCTCTACTTTTATCAGTCATAGCAATAATAGTATATATATCTGCTTCACCACCATTGGTGATCCACTGTTTAACTCCATTTAAAATATAATAATCACCATCTTTTTCAGCGGTTGTTTGCATATTACTGGCATCACTGCCTGCCTCAGATTCAGTCAAAGCAAAGGCGGCAATTGTACCTTCTGCCACTCTGGTTAAATACTTTTCTTTTTGTTTTTTATTTCCAAACAGGATAATGGGCATTGTACCCAATCCTGTTGCTGCATAACCAAGAGAAATTCCTCCACAGGCTTTACTCAATTCCTCGGTTACTAAGGCCATTTCCAGAATTCCTCCACCAAGTCCATCAAATTCTTCAGGTATAAATACACGGAACATATCACTTTGAGCAAGAACTTTCATTATTTCCCAGGGGAATTCCCCACTTTCATCATATTTTGAAACTACCGGTGTAATTTTTTCTTCTGCAATTCTTTGAGCAAGATTACAGATTATTTTCTGTCTTTCAGTCAGGAAATAATCCATATATAGTTTCACTCCCTTTCACAAATAAATTTACGTATTTTTAAATATTATATCGTAAAACAAAATTTTATTCAATATTAGTTTCATAGTGAGTAATTTTATTATTAAATGTCGAAGAGTAAATTTAAATTAATGTTATAATGGAGGAATAAACATATTTTTGTTGAATTATAAAAGTAATAATAAATATAAATCACAGGAAAGGAAAAATAATATGGGAGAATCTTTTAATTTTAAATTGATAGTTAATCCAGTCGCAGGTAACAAAAAAGCTAAAAAACTATTACCAAAGATAAATGATATTTTTAAAAAAAGTGACTGTTTTTATGATATATATATTACTAAAGGACCGGGTGATGCCATCAATGCTGCCAGAGAAGCCGCTAACAATGGAGCAGATATTGTTGTTGCAGTTGGGGGAGATGGAACTGTAAATGAGGTAGCAAATGGCCTGGCAGGAACTGAAGCAAGCCTGGCTGCTCTTCCTGCTGGAACGGGTAATGATTTTGTTCGGGCAATGAAGATACCTAATTCAATTGAAAAAGCCTGTAAGATATTAATCAAGGGCAAATCCAGATATATTGATCTTGGTAAAGTTAATGGTAGATATTTTGTAAATCTGGTGGGAGTGGGGTTTGATGGTGCTGTAGCCAGACTGGCTAACCAGCAGAATAAAAGAGTTGGTGGACCCTGGGTTTATTTTTTTTCTATCTTAAAGAATGTTATTTCCTATAAACCTGTTGAAATGAAAATTACAATGGATAACAGAACAATGATTTGCACACCAACCCTGGTGGCTGTCGGAATTGGTCAATATTATGGTGGAGGAATAAAAATAGTCCCTGAGGCTATCCAAAATGATGGTTTGTTTGATGTGTGTATTGTTGATAAAATAGGACGTTTAAAACTTATTTCTTATTTACCTTTAGTTTATTTTGGAGAACATACCAATTTAAAAGATGTTTCTATATTTCGTACCGAAGAATTAAAACTGGAAATGGAAATACCACTTACCGCCCAAATGGAAGGTGAAATAATTTCTTCCAAAAAGATGCATTTTACTCTGGAACATAAGGGACTAAAAGCTATTACAGGATAAAAACACTTTAAGAAAAGAGGGATAGTATGAAAAAAAGAAAATTAGGTAGAACTGAGGAAAAAGTTTCTGTATGGGGTTTTGGAGGGATAGTCGTTAAAAATATTGAACAAAGTAAAGCCAATAAAATTGTGGCAGAAGCAGTTGATAGAGGAATTAATTATTTTGATGTAGCACCTGATTATGGAAATGCCCAAAATCAACTGGGACCGGCACTTGAACCCTATCGTAAAGATGTTGTTCTGGCATGCAAAACATCAAAAAGGACTAAAAAAGAAGCAGCAGAAGACCTTAGAGAATCTTTGAAAATATTAAAAACAGATCATATTGATATTTATCAACTTCATGGTATTGATGATCCTCAGGAAATAGAAGTTGCCCTGGGACCCGGTGGAGCAATGGAGGCTTTTGAAGAAGCAAAAGAAAAAGGATTAATACGTTTTATAGGTTTTTCCTGTCATTCAGAACAGGCAGCTTTAAAACTTATGGATATGTATGATTTTGACACAATGTTATTTCCAGTAAACTGGGTTTACTGGCTAAAAACAGGTGCTGGCAAAAAAGCCCTAAAAAAAGCCAGTTCACGTAATATGGGTATTATGGCTGTGAAAAGCCTTGCTCTAAGATTGAAAAAAGAAAGTGAAATAAAAGAATTTCAAAAATGCTGGTATAAACCGGTAGAGGATCTTGATATGGCTTCTCTGGCCTTGAAATTTACTTTATCAAAAAATGTTTCTGTTGCTTTAAGTCCGGGTGAATTTAATTTTTTCAAACTGGGACTTGATGCTCTTGAAAATATAAAAAAATTTAATTTAACAGATGAAGAACTGGAAAAACTAAAAAAACTTGCACAAAACATAGATCCGATTTTTGATTTTTAATATGTGAAATATTTATTGAATAATAGTTATAAATATGTTATTATATAATAACGCAATAATATAATATTGTTGGAAGACATGATGAAGGGTAATTATGATATCAGTCAAAATGTAAGCCAGCATCTATTAACGAATAAAACATTCGTATAGATGTTGGTTTTTTGTAAATTACTTATTTTTTCAATTTTAATTAAAAAGGAGTGGTTAAATGTATTTATCTAAAAAGGCAAAAAATATTAGTGAATCTCTGACACTGGCGATTAGTGCTAAGGCCAAACAGATGAAAGCAGAAGGACTTGATGTTGTTGGATTTGGAGCTGGTGAACCTGATTTTGACACACCTGATTATATAGTAGAAGCTGCCCATAAGGCTCTGGATGAAGGATTTACAAAATATACCCCTGCTTCAGGAACAATAGATTTCAAAAAAGAAATATGCAATAAGTTCCAAAGGGATAATAATCTAGAATATAAACCAGAAAATATAATAGTATCAAGTGGAGCCAAACATTCTTTATATAATACTTTTCAGGCAATATTAAACCCGGGAGATGAAGTAATAATTCCCCAACCATACTGGGTAAGTTATCCTGAAATGGTTAAGATGGCTGATGGAGTTCCGGTATTTGTTGATACAAGTGAACAAAATAAATTCAAAGTGGAACCAGAAAATTTAAAAGAGGCTATAACTTCTAAAACAAAAGCTATCATTTTAAATAGTCCCAGTAATCCCAATGGTTGTGTTTATCAAAAAGAAGAACTTGAAGAAATAGCTGAGATAGCTTTATCTTATAATTTATTGGTAATTTCTGATGAAATATATGAACATCTGATATATGATAAAAATCAACATATCAGTATTGCTTCTTTAAACGATAAGATAAAAGGACAGACTATTGTAATTAATGGTATGTCAAAGGCCTATGCTATGACAGGTTGGAGAATTGGTTTTGCTGCTGGAAACAAAGATATTATAAAAGTAATGTCAAATATTCAGAGTCATTCTACTTCCAATCCTAATTCGATAGCACAATATGCCAGCACTACAGCCCTCAGAGAAGTTGATAAAAGCCAGAGAGCAATTACAGGAATGCTTGAAAAATTTGATCAGAGAAGAAAGTATATGGTTAATGAAATAAATGATAATCCTCTATTATCCTGTGTTCTTCCTCATGGGGCTTTTTATCTGATGCTTAATATTAGTAAAGTTACAGGAAAGAAGATAGATGGCAATAAAATTGAAGGTTCACTGGATTTT
>PWOK01000193.1 GCA_003557445.1 Halanaerobiaceae bacterium | reverse complement strand
TTGATAAATCAGCAACCATCGGTTCCCCTTCAATCCCTTTTCCCAGGGCAAGGGTTAATTTGCTTTTTGCTTTTTGAAAACTGGCAGAAGATATTATATCTCTAATCCTTACAAAAACATCACCACCATGAGGGACCTCTATACCCACAGCACTTTTACCGGGAATAGGAGCCTCTATTCTAACCTCTGAGGCTGCCAGTGATAAGGCAATATCATCAGCTAAATTAACAATTTTCCTGACCTTAACACCACTATCAGGATGAAGTTCATATCTTGTTATTGTTGGTCCATAGGATACACCAGTTACTTTTGCATTAACTCCAAAGCTGGAAAGGGTGTCCTCTAAAAGTTTTGATTTGTTATCCAGCTTAACTCTGGTTTTTCCTGAACTTTTTAGCAGTTTAACAGGTGGCCTTTTATAATTATCACTTTCTTTTTCGGTTTCTTTTTCTTTTTCCTTTTTGTCATCATCAATATTATTATCAATTTCTATATCTTCATCTTCATCATCAATCTCTTCATTTTCAAAATAAAATTCCTGTTTGATTATTTCCTGTCCTGTATCTGTATTTTTCTCTAAAGATTGATTTTGTTCTTTTTTTCTTTTAAATATTTTTACAAGTATATTCTTGATCTTATTTGTAATTTTTTTCACAGAATTTATGATTATTTTTTTCAAATTTGACATTAGAGTATGTAACAGGATATCTAACCAGAGTAATGTACCTATTAAAAATAAAGCACCTAATATTATAAAAGTCCCTATTTCCTCAAATAAATTTAAAAATAACCAGGAAAAAGCAGAACCTATAATTCCTCCACTCAAATCCATATTTATTAAATCTATATATTGACCACTATCTGGATAAACATAAGTCTGTATCAGACCCAAAAAAGTAATATAGGTTAATAGAAATCCAATCAATCTTGTATTTAAAACTGTTTTTTTTAAACGTATTAAAGCCAAACCCCAGAAAACCAAAACAAAAGGTAAGACCAGAGAGCCTGTCCCGGTAATGATTTGATAATATTCTGAAAGATATTCACCTACAGTACCTGCAGTAGAGGTGATTAAGGCCACAAAACTATATAAACCAAAGGCAATTAATAATATTCCTATAATTTCATTTTTTCTTTTTTCAATTTCTTTTTCATTCATTATAATATTCACCTCATATAAACATAATTCAAGATATTTTAAAATTATCCTGCTTAACTTATTTACCTTTGTAAAAAATAAATATTATTTACTGTTTTTCCTGTAAATAACTGATAGCACTTTCAATAAAAGGCAAAACAACTAAAATATTAATTATATTAAAAATTGTATGGGCATTGGCTATTTGATGTGTTAAAGTTTTTGCTGTTAATGATATCAAATATATAAACAAATTAAAAAAAGGTAAAATAAAAATAACTCCAAATAAATTTACCAGAAAGTTAATTAAAACAAGCTTTTTAGCCTTAGTTGTTGATTTTACACCTGCCAGAAACCCGGTAATACAGGTGCCAATATTACTACCCAGAGCAATAGCAACAGCCACTGGTAAGGTTATTATTTGATTATAGGCCAGAGTTACTACAATACCTGTTACCATACTACTGCTTTGAATAATAGAAGTTATAACAACACCAACCAGTAGCGAAAATAAAAGATCTGGATCATATCCAGTCATTATCTTATATATGAACTTTTTTATCAGGGGTTTACTAAAAAAAACTGTCATATAATTTAGACCACAAAAAACCAGACCAAAACAAAATATTACAAAACCTATCTTTTTTAAATTATTATAGCTGTTATTAAAAAATCCTAACATAATTATTATTAATCCAGTAATAATAATATAATTATATGATGATAAAACCGGTAAAGAAAATAACTGAATGGTCATGGTTGTTCCAATATTTGCTCCCAGCATTATTAAAACAGCTGATTTTAAATCTAGAAATTCTGCATCAAGTAAACCAATTAAAATTATTAGTAAAGCACTACTGCTCTGTAATAATGAAGTAACTATAATTCCAGTAGTTAAAGAAAAAATTATATTTTGATTTAGTTTTTTTAAATATAATTTAACTTTAAAAGCGGTTAGTTTTTTTAGACCCTTTTTAGCACCATCAAGGCCTATAAAAAACAGAAGTAAGCCAGCAAAAAACTCAAACATAGTTATATCATTCCTTTTTAAGGTTAATAATATAACTATGTTTACTATTTACATTTTATCATTATTATTTATTTAATTGCAATTGATTTTTATCTTTTATTTTTAGTCCAGGATAAATGTCTGAATTTAAATAATCCACAGGATCACTGCTTATAATTCGTTCTATTGTAAATTGCTCTTTGTTTTTTTCAACAATTACTTTTTTCCCTGATTCTAATTCTATAATCTCATGTTCAGGTTCAAAATTATCCCATTCTTCAAATACAAACTCTGCCTGAAATAATGAATAATTAATCATATATTTCCTCCAATCAATTATTATTATATCCCGTAGACTGAATCAACATACGTAGTTTTTTTAAAGCCGGATAAAGACCTCCCACTTCATTGATAATGTTGTGTTTGACTGCATCTTCTCCAATTAATACAGTTCCTACATCTCTTACCAGATTACCTGTTTGAAACATTAATTCCCTAAAATTTTCTTCAGTAATACCACTATGTCTGGTAACAAAACTTATAACCCTATCCTGCATTTTATCCAGATACTCATAGGTCTGAGGTACTCCAATAATTTTACCGGTTAATCTAATTGGATGAATGGTCATACTTGCTGATTCAACTATAAATGAATAATTAGTTGATGTTGCTACAGGTACTCCAATACTATGGCCTCCACCAAGTATTATGGAAACAGTTGGTTTGTTCATACTACTTACCATTTCTGAAATGGCAAGGCCAGCTTCTATATCCCCACCAACAGTATTTAATATTACAAGTAAACCTTTTATTTCCGGATTTTCTTCAACTGCTACCAGCTGGGGGATAATATGTTCATATTTAGTAGTTTTATTTTTGGGAGGTAAAACAAGATGGCCTTCAATTTGCCCAACTATTGTAATAATATGTATATCACTACTCTTGTTTTCAGGTAATTTGTTTTCTCCTAACTGTTTTATTGTTTTTAATTGTGTGGATTGATTGGGATTTTGATTGGGAATATTAGGGTTTTGGTTGGGGTTAGAGCTTTTTATTGACATTATTTCAATCTCTCCTTATTAATTTTTTGATATTATTAATATCTTTTCATAAAAGATTGAAATTATACACAAATATTATTTCATATATCTGGATAAAAAAACACCCTATAATTGACCGATTTGATCAGATCAAAAATAAGATGTTATTTTACTTATTGTTATCCTATACTTCCATGATTATTGGTAATATCATGGGCCTTCTTTTGATTTTTTGATAAATATAGTCATCCAGTGATTTCTTTATGGAATTTTTCAATACCGACCATTCAGTTATATTATCCTCTTCACATTCTTTTAAAGCCTGTTCTACTCTATTAGTAGCTTCAGCTATTAATTCTTCAGATTCTCTAATATAGACGAATCCACGGGTAATAATATCAGGACCTGAAAGAATTTTTCCTTTATTATTAATTGTAACAACAACAATAATAATACCATCTTCAGACAATAATCTACGGTCTCTTAAAACAATATTTCCTACATCACCAACACCTAAACCGTCAACCAGTACATCCCCTGAAGAAACATTTCCAGTTGTTTCAATTTTTTCAGAAGTAAGTTTTATTATATTACCTATATCTGAAATAAAGATATTACTGGATGGTATTCCTACTTTTTTTGCCAGATTTGCATGATGGTATAAATGTCTGTATTCACCATGAGTGGGAATAAAATATTTGGGCTGTGTTAAATTTAACATTAATTTTAATTCTTCCTGGCTGGCATGTCCGGAAACATGAACTCCAGAAACATCCTCATATATTACTTCAGCTCCTTTTTTGAATAACTGGTTAATAGTCTGACCTATTAATTTTTTGTTACCAGGTATGGCAGAGGCTGAAATTACAACTGTATCACCATCAGTGATCTTTATATTATAATGATCACCACGGGCCATCCTTGTTAAAGCTGCCATTGGTTCTCCCTGGCTTCCTGTTGTTAAAAGTACAATTCGATTGTCAGATATATCATGATTTCTTATATCTACAATCATATCATCCGGTATTGTTAAATAACCCAGTCTTCTGGCTATTTCAACATTATTAATCATACTACGACCGGTAAATGCAATTTTTCTGTTATTCTTAAATGC
>PWOK01000356.1 GCA_003557445.1 Halanaerobiaceae bacterium | reverse complement strand
TGACAGGAAACTGGAAAGTTTCAGAGATAGTTTTATTGATTAGGATATTATTAACTAAAGTTGATCATGAAAGTGAAGAACTTTATGAAATTAATAAAATTACTGTTGAAGATTTTCCAGAAGTAATAAAAGGTGAAAAAGAGGCAGAAGATGTTCTATTATCTCTGGAAATGATATTAGAGGATATTTTATATTCAAACTGATATAAATCGAGAAAGGGGATTATAAGTGAAAAAATATTTACTGTCAATTTTATTTTTAGTCTTAATGTTAACTGTTAGCTTAACTGGTTTTACCCAACAACAAACTATTACTTTAAGAACATTTAGAGAATTTGAATAATCCAGTACTATAGAAGAAAGAATAGCAGATGTAGAAAAAGAATATGGTGTCAAATTTAATATTAAAACTATAGAAGGAATACAGGGAGTACCTGGTGAACACATGGAGGTTCTTTTTAATGCCATAAGAGAACAAGAACCTGACTGGAATTTAATATATACTGATACAGGAATGCTAAGTGACTATGTTTATAACCAGGCAATATTACCTTTAAATGATTATATTGATCATGATTATTTTGAAGAATTACCTGCACCACTTCAGCCTATAGAAGAAATGGTGATAATTGGTGGTGGTATTTATGGGATTCCCACTCAAAGACCAAATTTAAAATATCCTTTTAATGTAGGTTATGCAATAATCTGGAACAGAGATTTCTTTGAGCATAATAATCTTCCTGATATAGATGAACTACAGGATGAGGGCAAGTGGACCTGGGATAAATTTACTGATATAGCCCGACAGGTAACCAGAGATACAAATAATGATGGTTATATAGACCAGTGGGGACTGGGGGGCTTTAGTCCTTTTCAATTTAGTAATTTATTGGAGACCTATGGTGTAAATTTATATGAAACAACAGCTGATGGCAAAATAGAAAGTATTAATTTAACCAGTAATAATGTTATTTCTGCTTTTGAATATTTAAAAAAATGGGATCAAATAATTCCTCCTTTTGCTCATAATTCTAAATTAACCTATGAATATTTTAAAGATGGAAAGATAGCAATGTCAGTTATAAGATTAAATGACTTTAATTATATTAATCAAGAAATAGATCACAAATTAGGTCTTGCTTATTTCCCCAGAGGTCCTGAAAGAGATGACTATATTTTACCTGTAGGAACTTTCACTGTTGTATCTGTTCCTGTAACAGAGAGAGATCCTAAAAGAGTTATAAATATTCATGATAAAATATTTAAACCTGAGGATGTTTACAAAGAAATAGACAGAGAAACAAACAAAATGGAAAGTAATAAAAATCGAGAAGCCTATTATGATATGACTGAAAACTGGAAGAATTCTCAGTTTGATTTATTGATTAATAAAATTAGTTATCAAATAGGGGATACAGAAAAAATGAATTCAATTTACAGAAAAATTTATGAAGGAAAAGAAGATATAAGGAAAGGAGATAAGGAAGCAGAAGATGTTCTAATGGAAATAGAGATAAAAATTAAGGATAATTTATTATGAGGTTAAAAAAAAAGATTAATAATTAAAAAAGGGGATTAATTTGATCAAAAATAAAAAGGAGGAGAAAATTTTGGAAAAACAAAATAAAATCATATTAATATTGATAGTGTTTATAATTTTAAGTCTTTCTACTACTGTTTTTAGTCAGCAAAGAACAATAACGTTAAGAACCATTAACAGATATGAGGCACCTGATTACATAGAACAAAGAATTTCAGATGTAGAAGATGAATATGATATTAAATTTGAAATTAAAAATATTCCATTTGAAAAGCCAGGTGAAGATTTAGAAACTTTCTTTAATGCCTTAAGAGAACAAAAACCTGACTGGAATTTAATATCTTCAAATAATGCATTATTAAATATATATATAACAAATCAGACTGTTTTACCTTTAAATGATTATATTGACCATGATTATTTTAAAAAATTACCTGAACCACTACAACCAGTAGAAGAAATGGTTACTTATGCAGGTAACATTTATGGAATTCCTTCTCCTACGGGAAATGTTAGTTACCCCTTCAGTCGTGGTATGGTTATCCTCTGGAACAGGGAATTTTTTGAACGTAATAATCTTCCTGATTTAGATGAACTTCAGGATAAAGGTCAGTGGACCTGGGAAAAGATGACTGATATAGTTAAACAGGCAACCAGGGATACAAATGATGATGGTTATATAGATCAATGGGCAATTGCCGGGCTTGAAAATAAATTTCAGTATGAAGTGAGAAGATTTTTTGAAAGCTATGGTGCAAATATATATGAAGAAGATGTAGATGGATCAATAAAAGATATTAATTTAATAAATGATAAAGTGATTTCTGTATTTGAATACTTAAAAGAATGGTATCAATTATACCCTCCTTATACAAATATAGATACAAATTATAATAGATTCAAAAATGGTAATATAGGGATGTACTTTACTGATTTACACCTAATTTTTGATATAAAAGAGAATATCGATAGTGATATTGGAATAGCATATTTACCAAAAGCTCCAGACATGGAAAATAATATTTTACCTGTTCGTTCATTTTCAGTTGCTTCAGTTCCAATTTTAGAAAGGGATCCGGAAACAGTAATAAATATTCATGATCAAATATTTAAACCTGATGATGTTTATCTGGAAATTGATAGAGAATTAAATAAAATAGAAAACGAAAAAGATCGTGAGAGATATATAGAAATAATTTCTAACTGGAGAGCATCTGAATTTGATCTATTATTAAGTAGGATTTTATTTGAAACTGGAGCTGATATAGAAGAATATAGTTTAATTTCATTAAATATTTATGATCATATAAAGGAAATTATCAAAGGTGATAAAGAGATAGAGGATGGTTTAATGGAAATAGAGATGAAAATTGAAGATATTTTATTTTAATATTTAATGTGATTACTGGTAAATAACAGAAATACAGGGAAGTGTTAAAAGAAGATTAATTGATGGTGAACTGGAATTATAAATCTTCTGGAAAGAGAATTATTAAATTTATAAAATAAAAAAAAGGAATAAAAAAACTTATATATAAATATATAAAATACAAAGAAAAACAATAAAATAAAACTAAATTCTTCTTTAAATTACATAAAAACAAGAATTCGACAAAATCTATCAAAATATTCTGTTAAATTTAACAAAGTAGGGGGAATAAAAAATGAAAAGGTTTCTTTTGTTATTTCTGTTAATAGTCTTAATCTTAACTATTAGTTTAACTGGTTTTGCTCAGCAGCGTACAATTACTTTAAGAGCACCCGGGGCTGAGCAATATCAATTTCCGGATTATATTGAACAAAGAATTTCAGATGTAGAAGATGAATATGATATTTTATTTGAAGTTAAAAGTCCAGGAGAAATTGATAATATTGTGGATGGCTTATTTAATGCTTTACGGGAACAAAAACCTGACTGGAATCTAGTATATACTGATAGTGCAATGCTGAATATTTTTGCACAAAATCAGGCAATTTTTTCTCTGGATGATTATGCCAGGGAATATTTAGAAAAATTACCACAATCACTGCATCCATTTAAAGAAATGGTATATGTAGAGGGTAATATATATGGACTTCCCTTTCAGTCTGAATATGGGGGTTATCCTTTTAATAGTGGTCTGGTAATAGTTTGGAACAGGGAATTTTTTGAAGAGAATAATCTTTCTGATTTAGATGAACTCCAGGATACCGGCCAGTGGGACTGGGATAGAATGACTGATATAGCCAGAAAAGCAACTAGAGATACAAATATTGATGGTTTTTATGACAAATGGGCTTTTACAGGTATGCAACATTATTATTTTATGTTGCTGGATAATTATGGAGCACAAATTTTTGAAACAGCAGATGATGGTACTATTACCAATGTTGATATGATCGGTAATGATATACTGTCTGTTTTTGATTATTTTAAAGAATGGGATCAATATAAAGCTCCTCATACAAATTATAGGTTGATTTTGCATAGTTTTGAGAATAATAATATAGCCATGTTTGTAACAACTTTATCACACTATTATCGACTTAAAAATCAGGTAGATCTGGACTTAGGTCTGGCTTATGTCCCCAGAGGCCCGGAAATGGATGATTATAGTTTAACTGTTGGCAGTGTACCTGTGGTGGCTGTTCCTATATCAGAAAGGGATCCTGAAACAGTTATCAATATATACAGCAAAATATTTAAACCTGATGATGTAAATAGGTATATTGATAATATAACGGCTAATATAGCACATTCCAGAGATAGTGAAAGATATCGAGATAT
>PWOK01000276.1 GCA_003557445.1 Halanaerobiaceae bacterium | reverse complement strand
ATCCCGTTAAAATGCTAAACTTAATGGGTAAAGACGAATTGATGCTTTTATCTTCTAGTACTTTAAAAAATGTAGATATTTCTTCACTTGGTGCTTATATTAGAAATGGTAACAAAGTTTTAATAACAGAAGTGGATTCTAATTTGGTTCAATACTTAGAGCAATTACTTAATAAAAAAGTAATTGTGAATGAAGATAATGTGTATCAAATTGCCCCTGGTTCACATTTGTTGACTGAAGGTATATCTGCACACGATTTATATAGATTGGAGAGGGTTATGTACTCCCCTGCTACCAAAGAAAACACAATCATATGTCATTATTCTATAAAAACCGATGGCATGGAACCGTTTTTAGAATCTGTAAAAAATCCATGGCAGCTATATGCAGTGGATGGGCAGGATCCAGAAGGAATTAAAATGGGTATGGCATATAAAAATGAGAGTAGCGACTATAAAAACAAATGCTTTGGGGCAGTGATTAAGCTTGGAGAAGGTGATTTGATATTGTCTCAGGTAAAAACCTATCATCAGGATGAAAAAACAAACAGGTTTTATTCAAGGCTTATCTCTAATATGGGAGGCGCTATTAAAACAAATATTTTATCTTACCTAAAAGAAGAGGTTGATTTTTCAATACGTGAAATAATGGGCATTAAATATAAAACAGCTGTAAGCTATGAAAAAATGGAAAAATATTTTACAGTTGAATCATTTATCTTAAATAACCTTGCTGAAGGTGAATACGGTATGATGACAAGGTTTCAAAAGAAAGGAAGATATATTAACATATCTTCTAAAAAAGGCGAGATTTATTTTTTAACAGTATTTATTGAGTCGGATATAAACAGAAATCCTTTTAAAAGAGAAGATGGTCAGCTTCCCGACAGCAGTATTGTTCCGGATCTACATATCGAAACAAATTGTTACATGAAAATGTTTCTTAATGGTAATTTGATATTAGATCATAAAAATATATCCGAGGGGATTAGTGTGATAAAGGTTGAAGATGTTCTTATGCAAAAGGGATTAAACAGACTCTGTATAATTTGCCAAGGTCGGGATGATTTACTAAGTTTTAATTTAAGGTTTGTTGATAAATACAATGAAAATATCAAGGAACTAAAATACATATTAACACGTGACTAGAAAGTTTTATATAACAATCTAACTTTGTCAATAATTTTTACCGTAGATATTATTTTATTCGTATTCTATACTTATTTCATTATTGCTAAGGAGTTAGAAGATGAATAAAAGACAAAATCTATAAAAGCTTTTACGACGCCAAAGATATAGTGAAGTCCCGATTTATTTTGAATTGTGTCCGCATTTATACAATACTTTTAAAGATAAAATTGGCGAGACAGATTTATCGACTTATTTTGGGTTCTCAGAAAAATGGGTTGATGGTTTATAGCTAAACTTAATATAACGAATCCAGTTATTATTGAAGGTGCGGAAAGCTATGAAATAATTAATAAAGATAAAATTAGAATCTCAGTTGTGTTAGGAGAAAATGCTTCAAGAACGGTTTTTATAACGTAAATTAAGGATAATTGACAAAAAATTTTATAGATGATAGTCTTAAATAAATTAATATTTCATTTAGCATTTATTGGGAGAATAAATACCATGTTTTTTTATAAAGATAGAATTCCTAAAAAGTACTTAATAAAAATCATTATATTAGTTAGCGCATCTATGTTATTTACAATGATATCTTTCTCTATTGCTGTAAATATAAATGTCGATAAAAACATAAAAGAAAATGAATATAATAATGCAAAAAAAATATTATATCAAGTTAAGTACAATATAGAGTTAATGCAAAATATGGTTAACAATGTTAGTAAATCGATTTTTTTCGATTCGGATACGAAATCAATTATGTACTTTGATAATATTGATGACTACGAGCAAATGTATGATAGTTTTTTAAAACTAAAAAAACTTAGAAGTATGGTTACAATTACTCCATTTATTAATTCTGTTTTTGTATACAATAATAACATTAAGCTTTTTTATTCTACGGACAATAGATCTATTTTTACTGATGATAAATTCACAAAAGACATTTTTGATAAATATGGCAACGTCCCATTACTAGAATTTATACCTGTAACTATTCCACCGCTGAATAATATCCAAAAAGAAGAATTCGTTTTTTCAACTATAATGTACGAAAGAATTATCAATAATTATGAAATGGATGGAGGAGTTATTGTTAATATTAATCCACAGTGGTTATTCAACAACATTAAACTTATAAATATGGTTGATAATAATTCAAAGGACCTTATTCTTGTTTTAGATAATAACGGAAAATTAATCAACCAACTGTATGACGATATAAACATTAACGAAGAATTCATTATGTCAGTTGAGAATTTAATAGATGAGCAGCATTTTAGCAATGATGAAATTTTTATGGTAAAAGAAAAAATTCTAGACCATGAATATCTGATTACTGTTTTAAATGTATATGATACGGGTTGGTCATTAGTTAAAACTCAATTGTATAATGAAGTATACCAAAGCACTATAAATATGCAATTAACATTAATTTGGTTAACTGGTATTTTTTTACTGATGGCGATGGCATTATCTTTAACCCTTTCAAAAAGAATTTATAAACCTATTGGAAAATTAATTCAAAATATTAAGGACAAGGAAAAAAACGAAATTGATTTAAGCAAAGAAGATGAGATAGAATTTTTAATGAGAATATATAGAGAATCAAGGAAAAAAGTACTTACGTTAGAGAGTAAAGCAAATATTACAGGTCAAATATTAAAAAATTATAATCTCAGAAAACTTCTTTTAGAGAGTTCATCAATGTCTGAACAAGAACGTAATATTACGGTAAATGAAATTTCAATTCCGGTCTCTGATTTTATTAATTACAGTATTGGTATTCTAAGAATTGATAACTATTCAAATTTTAATGATAGTTACAACGCTGAAGATAAGGACTTATATAAATTTGCAATCATAAACATTATGTCTGAATTATTGGAGAAACTATATAAAAATGTAGCAGTAGATATGAAAAATAATGTAATTGCATTTCTGATTTGTATAGAAAGAGATGACATGCACGAATTTAGTGAAAAAATCAAAAAAATAATAAAAAATTCACAAGATTATATATATGAATATTTTAAGATTTCAGTAACTCTTGCAATAGGTGAACCAGTTAATAATATAATTGAGTTGTCCAATTTGTATTCAAATGTTCTTGATTTATCAGAATATAGAATAAAATATGGACATGGAAGTGTTATTTTTGAGAACAGTAATAAAGATACAAATACAGAATACATTTATCCGGAAAAAATTGTAAAAAGCATGATTGAAGAAATTAATCATGGTAGACTTAAAGAAACAGAAATGATATTAAATGATATAATAAACATTATATCAAAAAATAATTATAATTATATTATTTTATCAATGATTCATATTATAAACGACATAAAGGCTGCAGTTGTTGATACAAATAAATTAAAATTAGAGCCTGCAAAAATAGATTTAACCATTCTGGAGAAAGAACTTTACCAGCTTGAAACAATAGATGAGTTTAAAATAAAATTACTAAATAAATTAAATTTTATGAATAATTCTCAACTTGAAACTTCAAATAAGCATTCTATTCTTATTGATTCAGTTAAAGACATGATTAATCTAAATTATCATGATAATAGTATTGGCCCGCAACAAATTGCTGAAATATTTAAAATGAATTCCGCATATTTAAATAGAATATTTAAACAATATACTGGAACATCAATGAATGATTATATTGTTGATATAAGAATTAATAAAGCCATTGAGTATTTTGAAAAAACCAATTACAGTGTAACAGAAATTGTTAATAGGGTAGGAATTGTTAGTGTTAGTTATTTTTACAAAGTATTTAAAAGTAGATATGGAGTAACTCCCAAAGAATATATTATGAAAAAAATAATTGACGAAATTCAATAACTTCATATGAAATTAACATTAGTTACTAAAAGAGCAAGACATTCTTAGATAAAAAGAATTGTTGTTTTAATTTTACTATCAAATAGAGAAAAATGTATAAATAGAGATATAGAAAAAATAAGAATGTATTAAACAAGCAATTTTACATGAGTTAAGTGTGTGTAATAATAAATGCAATTCAAACAAATTATTACTATTGGAGTCCTATATGAAAGATATAAGAATAGGTACATTGGTTAGCGATGAATACTGTTTAAAAATTATACCACAGATAATTGAATATGGATTTGAAAGCTTCGGATTAACATTTTGGCAAACCACT
>PWOK01000198.1 GCA_003557445.1 Halanaerobiaceae bacterium | reverse complement strand
GCCTTTAGTTACCCTTTGGCCGTCATGCTTATTTCTTGTTTAGAGAACAATAAGCAACATAAAATCAAAATCCATTTATTTAGTGCAAATCTTTCCAGCAAATTGGTTAAATTATTTGAAAGACTTGTTGAGGGCTATGCCCAAAAGTTTTGTTTTTATCCATTGACTATTGAGCATTTTAAAAAACTACCAACAAATGAAAGAATCTCCTTAGCTTCATATTATAGGCTTATTATTCCAGAAATAATAAAAACAGACTCTGGAAAATTTCTTTATCTGGATGCAGATATTATTGTTGTTGGAAGTTTAAGGCCTCTTTTTGAAGTAAAGCTTAATAACAAAATCCTTGCTGCAGTTAATGATGTTGCTGCAGTTGACATGAGAATGCACCTTAAGCATAATATTCCGGAAAACTATCAATATTTTAATGCTGGAGTTTTATTGATTAACAAGCCAAACTGGATAAAAAACAATGCCACCTCCAGAATATTAAATTATATAACAGAAAACAAAGACCTGTGTCTTTTCCATGATCAGGATGGATTAAATGCCGTCTTATTCGCAGACAGAAAATCTTTATCTCCAATATGGAACCAACAGGTAGGCATTTATTTTTCTGATAAGGATGTTCTTTTGAAATGCTATTCAGAAGACTTAATTGCAGGATTAAAAAACCCGATCATTATCCACTTTAATGGGAGTGAAAAACCATGGCATCAAGTTTCCAATCATCCATTCAGGAAAAAATTCAAATTTTATGCAAAAAAAAATAAAAACATTTTCTATACGGAAAAGTTTAACCTGAGAAAAAGAATTAAAAAACATATAATATATGGGTTGTTTGGATGGATAAATGTTAATCGGTATTATTATAAAAAAGCAAAAAAACTAAAAGACAGGAATTAAAAACAAACGTTAGCATGCGCAAAAAAACCAATATTAGACCAAAGATTTTGTATTTAACCCACCGGGACGCTAAAAACAAACGGGAATGGTCAGGCACTTTATTTTTTATGGCCGAATCCCTGAACAGACACGCAGGAGAAGTGGTCCATGCGGGACCTTATAATCCAAAGTATTGGTTTTTTATTTTAAAAGCCATAAACAAGATATCCCTTTTATTATTCCGCAAAAGATATTGTATACCATATAATTACTTCTTGACAAAGCTTTACAAATACCATTTTACCAGAATCATTAAAAGGGAAAACCCAGATATTATTTTTGCTGCGGCCGCTTCAGGGGAAATGAGTCAATTAAAAGTTTTTCAACCAAAAATTTATTTAGGAGACATTACATTTAATCTTCTTAAAGACCATTACCCCAATTATCAGAATTTATCTGGCTTCTCCCTGTGGGAGAGTGAAAAAATTGAGAACCGGACATTCCAAAAAGCTGCAGCATTGGTGTTTTCCTCTGAATGGGCAGCCAATTCAGCCAAGCTGGACTATAAAGTACCAGAGGATAAGATTAACATTATTCCCTATGGAGCCAATATGGACAATGTTCCCAATTCCGCCAACGCAATAAATAAAAAAATTAACGGGCCTTTTAAGTTACTATTTCTTGGGTTGGATTGGTTTAGAAAGGGTGGAGATACCGTTTTTCAAAGTTTCATTGAATTACGGGAAATGGGTCTTGATATAGAGTTAACAGTTTGCGGGTGTATCCCTCCTTCCAAATATAAAAGTCCGAAAATGAAAATTATCCCTTTTCTGGATAAAAACAAAAAAGGGGATTCAGAAAAATTATTCAATTTGCTTTTAGACACTCATTTACTTTTTGTCCCATCAAAATCAGACTGTACCCCAATCGTTTTTTGTGAAGCCAATGCTTTCGGTATTCCGGTAATTACTTCAGATGCTGGTGGAATTAAGTCTGTGATAAAAAATGGTGTGAATGGGTATACACTTTCAGTAGATTCGAAACCTTCAGATTATTCAAAAATAATTGCAGATTTACACAATAATCATTCAGCATATTCTAAACTTGTAAAATCCAGCAGGCAATATTATGAAAGCTTTTTGAATTGGGATAAATGGGGGGAGTCCATGAGTGCGCTGATAAACAGAATTATTTCAAAAGCCCCAGACAAATAATAATAAAATGAATAAACGAAAAGGTTATTTTTATCCTAATTCAGCAAAGAAAAAACCCGAGGATTCCAATCCCTATTCATTTTTTCTGATGGAGGGAATTCAAAAGGAGTTTGACATTTTAAACAGCAAAACACCCTCAAAAACGGGGTTTTATGATTTTGTTAAATATTTAAGAAAAATTGATTTCCTATTTGTTAACTGGATAGAAAACCTCCCTGATAAAAGGTATGGAGTCTGGCAATCATTTTTGTTTCTTTTTCTTATTACATTAAAAAAATTCTTTGGTTTCAAACTAATATGGGTAATGCATAACAAAGTTTCACATTCCAAGAAAAATTATCGCATAAAAAAAATTATTTATAAAAACTTGATAAGAAAAAGCGATCTTATTTTTACCCATTCAACAGAAGGAGAAAGAATAATAAAAAAAGTAGATCCTGGTAATAAAAAAGTTATTTTCATTCATCATCCAGTAAGACAAAGGAAAAATACTATTCAGTGTGCAAAAAAGGAATATGATCTGCTTATATGGGGTAATATTACCCCTTATAAAGGAATCAGAGAATTTGTTGAATTCTTAAATGAGAATCAACAAAAAACCAATGTTTATCGAATTTTGATTGCGGGAAAGTTTCTATCAGACACATATTTTGAGTCCATAAATAAGTTTTCATTAGAAAACTTATTTATAGATAACTCTTTCATAGATGAAGATTACTTAGACACCCTCATTCAGAAGTCCAAAATAATTTTATTCACCTATAAGACTGATTCGGTTTTAAGTTCAGGTGCTTTAATGAAAACCCTGGAGCACCACTCATTGATTTTGGGACCTGATTACGCTGCATTTGCCGACCTGGAAAAGGAAGGTGTTATTTTTACGTATAAAAATTATCCTGATCTATTTGAAAAAGTTAAACAATTACTTAAACCTTCGTTTGATAGTAGTTACATTTTCTCCAAACAGGAATATTTTACAGAAAACCATAGTTGGGAAAATTCAATAGCCACTATTAATCAAATTATTAATAACACTTTTAAGTAACTTTATTTTATTCAATTTTAAAACAGTAAAAAATGCCGAAGTCTAATACAAAATATGTAATTATCACCCCTGTTAGAAATGAAGAAGAATTTATTGAAAGCACTTTAAATTCAATTGTTAAACAAACCATCCTTCCCGCTGAGTTTATTCTGGTCAATGATGGATCAACAGACAGAACAACAGAAATTATTGAAGATTTTCAAAAAAAATTTAACTGGATTAAATGTTTAGAGATTAAAGACAGGGGTTATTATTTACCCGGATCAGGTGTTGTTCATGCTTTTTACAAAGGTTATAATAAATTATCAGTTAAAGACTGGAATTATGTTGTTAAACTGGATGGAGATCTTTCATTTGAGAACAATTATTTTGAGTCCCTTATTAATGAATTCCAAAAAAATCCTAAATTGGGTATTGCCAGCGGAGGTATCTATCAAAAAACTAGGTATAAATTAATTAAAGAGAAAGCGCAGGAGGATCACCCATGGGGAGCTTCAAAAGTTTATAGAAAAGAATGTTTAAATAGCATTGGAGGTATTAAAGCAATTCCCGGTTGGGATCTTGCAGATATCCTGGCCGCTCAAATGAATGGTTGGCAGACCCGTTGCTTCGCTGAGTTAAAAATTATACATCACCGACCAACGGGCGGCAGGAGAAAAGGACTGACAGGTGGGTTTTTCCTCCATGGAAGAAATTTGTACCGCTTTGGTTATTCATTTTTTTATACTTTTTTCAAAGGTATTTACAGATTAGCTGACAAACCTTTATTTTTTGGCGGGGCAGGTATTATTTCCGGATACATTTATGCTTTTTTGAAAAGGGAGGACTTTCTGTTTGATAAAAAAATGAGAACGTTTTTAAGAAAAAAACACCTAAGGATTTTATCTCATAGAATGCAGCTAAAGAGGTTTTTCAGACAATATTGAGCTTTTATAAAAAAGATAAATGACTTAATTGCAGTTGAAAATGAAATTATACCACAAAATCATTATTGTAAGTATAGTTTTAAGTTCGGTTGGATTATTCCACCTCCGTGGATTAGGAATTTTTATCAGGCTATTGGATATTATTTCAATTTCTTTAATCATCGGAACCTTTATTGCATATATTTTATATGGTAAAAAGGAAATACGGACGAAAAGAACTTTTACAATACCCGTATTAATC
>PWOK01000282.1 GCA_003557445.1 Halanaerobiaceae bacterium | reverse complement strand
TCCTGTGCCAGATCAACATTAGACATTTCCAGAGAACCACTGGCAAATGTTCCTCTTCCACCACTTCCTGCAACTCCTATTTGAGCACTTCCTGAGTTTTCAGATTGAGAAAACATAGTATTTCCCTGTTTTTCCAATCCACCAGGATTATTAAAATTAGCCAGAGCAACCTGACCAATAGTTCTGGTAATTCCATTGGAATATTGACCATTAACCTGACCATTTTCTGCTATTGTAAAAGAATCAAGTTCTCCTGCTTCAAATCCATCAGCATCAACCCCATCAACACTAAAACCTGCAGCTTGCTGTGTTATTGACATATTAGGGGTATCAAAAATCGGATTAATTGTCTGTACAGGTGCTCCCGGTTCACGGGGATCGAATTTAATTTGTTCTTCTACTCTTGTTTCATCTGCTCTAATCTGGCCATTGGTATCAAAAGCTATAGTTCCATATCCACCACTGGTATCATCTTTTATATCGGTTATATCAGCAAGTTTCCAGTTCCAGTTATTGGATGCTGATAACATAATTGTAACTCCTTCATCACCAACTTCAAGATTATCACCATCAATTTCAGCAGTTATCTGTCCCTCAAAACCACTTTCAAGAAGTGTCTCATTTATTATTTCCTGTAATTCTTCTGAATCAATATCTGCCCATTCACCTGATAATACTAACCTGTGTTCATCGGATATATAGTTTCCGGTTACTGGTCCATCCTCTTCCACAAAGGAAATTTCCAGGTCATGAAGAGCATTATCATAATTTTCTATATCCTGATTGATATTTAAAGTGGTATCATCTCCAAATAAAGGTTTTCCAAGGGTTAATGTTTCTTGATCAACATCGGCACTAATCCCGTTCTCACCGGGATTTAGTTTTAAAGAACCGGTATAACTATTTTGATTTAGTACCCGGTTAACTTCCTCTTCTATACCCTTTCTAGAAACATTGTCTAAATCTCCAACAATATTAATTTGTCTGGTATCGGTATCATAATTTACATCTAACTCTGCCCCTTCTTCATGGGCAAAATTAATAGAAATACCTTCCATTGAAGGATCAAAAGAAGTCTGGGTAAAAGAAATACCTTCTTCCGAAACCCCTGTTAAATTTGTCCCTATATCTCTAATAAAGTCCAGATTTACGGTATGAGATTTACCGAGTGAATCAAACACATCTATTGAACCGGTACGGGCAACTCCTTCTTCTATCCGGCTGTCAAGATTTCCACTAAATGTTACCTCAGTGGTAGCTTCTGCATTAATTCTGTCACCAATAGGTATTCTGATATCACCTATTGCTCTATCGTTTCTTACATTTCCATCAGTATCAGCAGACCAGCCCTGTAATTTATACCCTGAACTGGCATTAACAAGTTCTCCATTGGAATCAAGTGATAAATTGCCATCTCTGGTGTATAGGTTTTGTCCCCCATCATTTAAGACTAAATAACCATTTCCCCTAACAGCCAGATCAGTATTTATCCCTGTTGTTTCAATATTTCCCTGACTATGGTTGGTATCAATACTGCCAATTCCTACCCCCAGTCCAATCTGTTGAGGGTTTATACCTCCTCTATTATTTTCCGGTGCATTTGCTGTTTGCAGGGTCTGGCTTATCATTTCACTAAAGGTTACTCTGTCTTTTTTAAACCCTGTTGTATTTATATTACTTATATTGTTTCCCACTACATCCATCTTTGTTTGATGGTTTTGCATTCCTGAAACTCCTGAATACATTGATCTCAACATGTTTTTAACCTCCCTTAAGTATTATCTTCCGGTCAAACACCTCGGTCAGTCAGTGTTTAAAGGCTTCCATATATCTGGTCCAGCCTGTAACCGGTATTACATAAATACAGCACTATCAATATTTGTAAATACATTCTCTTTGACATTCTCATCATCAACAGCTGTAACAACAGTATTATTTTCAACACTTACCAGAAAAGCAACCTTATTTACCATAATTAAAGAATCTCTTGAACCTTTACTTTCAGCCTTTTCTACACCTTTTTGAAGCTGCTGTAAATCATTATCTGTTATATCAATTTTTCGAGATAACATTCTTTTCTCTGCATGACGGGAAAATTTAAGTTTCTCCTGTTTTTGTAATTTATCCTTTAAAACATTTTCGAAAGAAACTTTTTGTTTATCTCCATCACCAGAAGTCTGTTTCTGTACCCTTTTATTATCCGTTGGTGCAGGTCGATAAGGCTGATTTACAATCATTCTATCATCTACCATTTAAATCACACCTTTTTATGTCAGTTATTTAAGTTATTGAACGGATATTATTAAAGTTAATTTTTTCTATCTCTCCTTCTGCATCTTCAACTTTAACAAAAATTTCACTATCTTCCTGTACCACTTCTATAACTTTACCTTTGATTTTTTGTCCATCTTCTGTGGTTTCTATATTCCTTCCAATTAAACTGGCTGCATCTGTTATCTTTTGAGATTCAAGAACTGATTCCAGATTTTTATTCATTAACTGCATCTGTTCCAGTGAACTAAACTGTGCCATTTGAGCAATAAATTCTTTATCTTCCATAGGTTTTAAAGGATCCTGGTGTCTTAACTGGGTAATTAAAAGTTTCAAAAAAGCTTCCCGATCAAGTTCATTTTGTATTATTTCTTTTTGATCCGAATTACTGGAACCCATTCTTACACCTTCAGTATTTCTGCCAAAACCAAGACCTGTCTGTCTTTCAACATCCCTTACAACACCCATGTCAGCAGTAGCTGTCAGGTTTTGTAACATATTTCCCTCCTTACCGTTAAACCAGTAAATTCATTCTATGATAATAATTATTTATCATCTTCCATTTTCTATCATAGTATATTTGCTGCTGTGGTTCATCTTCAAACCTTTGAGAATTAAAATTAAAGAAATCATCAAGGTCATCACTTATATTGCCGTCATTATTATGGTTTTGACCTCCTGAATATTGGTTAAACTGTTGCTGGAGATCAAAACTTCCCTGTTCCTCTGATTCGATTTCCAGTTGTTGTACATTAAAACCCTCATTTAGTAAATTGTCCCTTAATCTATAGATATTTTGTTCTAAGTATTCCTTGCTTTGAAGATTTTCCACAATAAATCTGGCCGATATTTCTCCAGAATTAACCTCAAGTCTTAAATCAACTTTACCAAGATACTCAGGTTCCAGCTGTAATCTAATTTGATTTCTGCTGTTTTTTTGCATTTGTTGTAACTGTTCTGAAATTTGACCTATAATATCTGTTAGAAAAACCTGCTGGCTATTTGGATTATCAAAGACCTGTTCTGATTGGTTACTATTAATAAAGGTCATATTTTCAATCTGTGATGAAATCACCTGAAAATCATTACTGTTTTTTGTGTTTTCATTTTCAGAATTACCGGTTTTGAGAATATCTATAATATTTTTATTACTGTTTTCTTCTATGGTTTCTTTTAATAGATTTGATTTTGCCAGATTTTTAACTTTATCTACCTGTTCATCCAATTCAATTTCAGAAAAAACTTCAATGAAATTGCCCTTTTTCTGGTTCCCGGATAATTTCAGATAATCCAGTAATTCATTTATCTTTTCTGGATAAATATTTTCTGTTATATTTGAGGTTATATTATGGATATTTATTTTCCTGTTAATTTCATTGAGTTGATATTCCAGTTCCTTTTTAATATTCTTAATAAAGTTATCTGTTTTATCCTCAAAAATATTTCTTATCTCTTCCAGTTCTATATCATCTTCAGTTAATTCCTGAAGAATTTCCGGGATATTTTCTCTATTCTGTAGAATATTTTTTAACTCAATTTCAGTTATTTTTGATTTATCCGGTCCCTCAGTTTGATTAAGGTTTAGCTCCTCAATTTCTCTTAATACAGCCAGCAATTGATTGGTTTCCTTTAAATTATTTTTTATTGTTTCTGGATTTTCTATGTCTATTACTTCTTTGTCTGCATTAAGGACTATATTCTCAGTTGTTTTTATATTCTCCCGAGATTCAGGAATTTTAATTTCTTTTTCTGTGATTTTTATTTCCCTGAAAATTTCATTTTCCTGTATTGTATTTGTTTTAGCTATATCTGTCTCTTTTTTTATAAAATCGATTTCTTTATGCGCTAAATCAATTGTTTTATCTCCTGGTTTTTCAGGTTTTTCAGGTTTTTCAGGAATTTTCATGTAATCCAGCAAATCTTCTTCTTTTTTTATTATATTCTCATTACGGTTAATTTTAGCCATCTGGTCTTTTCTGTCTTTTGGTTTTTCTTCTGTAGGTTTATCGAGTTTAATATTTAAGATATTATTGTTTATTGTTTTCTCTTCTAAATC
>PWOK01000072.1 GCA_003557445.1 Halanaerobiaceae bacterium | reverse complement strand
TTTTAAACTAATATATTATATATTTTATTTTATTGTTGTTCCTTTTTCGACAGAAATATTATTTTCTTCAAAAAAACCATCTACAGCGACAAGTGTATGTTTATATCTTTCCTC
The DNA here is from genome assembly GCA_003557445.1 of Halanaerobiaceae bacterium. Next base: position 4,215 of record PWOK01000072.1, on the reverse strand, counting down.
TGTTGAAATTCTTTTTTCTGTATTTGCAGGAATATCAAATATTTGAATTATTCTATTTTCTCCATCAAAACGAGCAACTTGAATGGGAACTCCAACAGGCTGTATAATACGAGAAGCTGAAGCTGTAAAGGGAGTAGAATGATATAATACATTTTCTTTAATTACATCAGGATCAACATCAACAAATGAACTGGCAGCCGTTCCTTTTCTAACTGTAATTTTAGTTTCCTCCCCATCATCATTAACTAGTGTAATTTCTAATTCTGGTAGTTGAATAATTGCTCTGGTAGCCTGATTTACTCCAAACAGCATTCTTCCTGCCAGCCAGATAAACAATAATAAAATAATAATAATTACAACTTTCTTTTTCAATCCAACTTTTTTAAAATTCATTTTTTTCTCTCCTTTCATATATTTAAATCTTATTTATATAATTCTACAAAAAAAATATAATTCCTTTATTAATACATAATAACCATGTCAGTTTTAAATAAACTGACATGGTTATTAATTTATTGAAAATAATATTAATGTTAGTGGATATTATTAATGTATTTCCACATCTCTTGCACCATTATTTTCAAAAAAGGAAGTAACTTCATCTGTTTTATTTCTGTTAGCTTCAACAGTGGCCAGAATAGCTCCTTTTTCTACTTCATTCTCATAATATTGACCTCTTTCTTCATCAATTCCCATATCAATTAAACTCCCTGTTATACCACCAGCAGCAACTCCTGTTAAACCTGCAGCTATAGGGCCTGCAGCAATAATAGGACCTACTCCTGGAATAGTCAGAGCACCTGCTCCTGCCATTAAACCTGCTAAACCACCAATTGCACCCCCGGTAGTAGCACCATCAGTTAAATCCTGATTATTACCTCTTTGATTATTGTCAATACTCTCTTCTCTGGCAATAATCGAAATATTGTCATCAGTAATACCAGCATTTCTAATTTCATTTACAGCATTCTCAGCACTTCTCTGGTCATCAAAAACACCAATTACAGTTGACATTTAATTCACTCCTTTATACTAAATTAATTGCTTCATCTAGTATAATAACCAGAACTATTTAATTTATTCATATAATTATAATCCACTGTGGCCAAAACCACCACTACCACGATTACTATTATCTAAAGATTCTACTTCCTGCCATTCTATTAGAGATATTTTTTGAATTATCAGTTGAGCAATTCTTTTTCCTTTCTCCACTTTAAAAGTTTCTTTTCCATGATTAATTAATATTACTCCAACTTCACCACGATAACCTGAATCTATGACACCATCGGCATTTAAAACAGTAATTCCATTTTTTATAGCCAGTCCACTTCTGGGATAAACAAAGCCTGCATATCCTTTGGGAATAGCTATTTTTATACCGGTTTTAATTAACTTATATTCTGAAGGTTTTAAAACTTTATCTTCAGCTGCTATCAAATCCAGTCCTGCATCTTCTCCATAATGCTGGTATTCAGGCAAAGGAATACTTTTATCAAGTCTTTTAATTTTTATTTTCATTTATTCTCACCTCTAATTATTTATTTAATATTTTATTAATTGTGAAACTGTAACAAAATTAAATCCTCTTCTTTCTATTCTATTTATTATATCATCCAGAGCCTGAAGTGATGGCTCTGTGGGATGCATTAATATAATTCCACCATCTTCTATTTTATTTACAGCTCTCTGAACTATTATTTCTGGGGATGGACGCTGCCAGTCAATTGTATCAGCAGACCATAATATTGTTTTATAATTAATTTCTTCAACAATAGAAACAATTCTTTTATCCACTTCACCATATGGAGGTGCAAATAAATCTGTTTTTTCCCCTGTAATTTCATAAATTAATTCCTCATTTTTTTTAATTAAGTCAATTAACTGATCTTTATTTAAACTGGAAGGATGTTTGTGTTCATAACCATGATTACCTATTTCATGACCTTTATCAGCAATTGTTTTTAATATACCTGGATACTGTCTGGCCCATTTCCCGGTTACAAAAAATGTTGCTTTAATATCATTATTCTCCAGAACTTTTAAAATACCTGGTATATATTCCTGTCCCCAGTCAACATTAAATGTTAAAGAAACCTGATTTTTGCCCCGAATACCATGATAGAAGGGCTGATTACCTTCAAATACAGGTAAAATGGGCTGAAATTGTAAGAGAGCAATTATAAATCCCAGCATAAAAGTTATAAATATAAAATAGTATTTATTCATGATGGTCACCACCTGAATTTATTTTAACCTGTAAACCATCATGGGATTGTATTCTGTAATTATTATCATATATCAAACCCGATAAAGGTACAATTTCAAAACCTTTTTCCTTTAAAACAGGAATAATTTTTTTTAAAGCCCCCGGTGTATCAGGTGCATTATTATGCATAAGTATTATGTCCCCGGAGGATATACTGGAAAGTATTCTTTGAACTATAAAACTTTCCCCTGGTTCTTTCCAGTCCAATGAATCAATACTCCATTGTACTACCTGATATCCTGCTTCCCTGGAATTTCTAATTACATTATTATTATATTCACCAAAAGGAGGACGAAAATATTGTGGTCTGCGTCCGGTTAAATCCTCAATTAAATTAGAGGTGTCCTCAAGTTCCTTAATTAATTGATTACGGGAAAGAGAATTACAATGAGGATGTGTATAAGTATGATTTTCAATTTGATGTCCATGAGAAGAAATTTTTTTAACCAGTTCTGGATATTTTTCAAGCCAGTATCCGGCGAAAAAAAAGGTCGTTTTTATTTCATGTTCTTTTAATATTGTTAAAATTTGTTCTGTATAATCAGCTCCCCAGGTACCATCAAATGTAATAGAAATCCTATTGTCAGGACGATCAACTTTATATATGGGTACCAGCCTCTGACCTATTACTGGAATTATGGGTTCAAGGTTATCTATCAGCAAAAGGCCGGAAACAAATGAAAACAAAAACAGGAAAACTATAATACTTAAAAAAACTTTCCTCAAATCTAAAAGAAATATTTTCATTATATATTCCTCCACATTCAACTTTGCTAAATAATATGTGAATGTAGAAGCATTTATTCTAATCCTTATTTTTTTTACATATATATAATTAAAGAAAAACATTTCATTTTACCACAGGGAGGGATTTAATGTTTTTCACAATTAAAGTTAATAAATCGTTATTATTTATTATTACTGTTATCATAATATTTTTTATAGTTTTTATTTACCAGATAATAAATCAAAACAATTTTATACCTGTTATTACCTCTCAACAGGAATATGTGGTGATTATAGATCCCGGTCATGGAAGTATTGATACCGGAACCCATTATCAGGATATTCATGAAAAAAATATAAATCTAAAAATTGCACAATATTTAAAAACCGAATTACAAAAAGCAAATATAAAACCTGTTATGACAAGGACTGAAGATAAATTATATCAGGACAGTAGAATTAAAGATCTCAGACACAGACCAACTTTAATAAAAAAACATAATGCAGATCTTTTTATTAGCATCCATGCCAACAATTTTCCAACTTCACAACCTAAAGGCAGTCAGATTTTTTTTAAACCAGGTTGTGAGCAAAGTAAACTCCTGGCAAAAAAAATAAAACCTGAACTTGTCAGATTGCGTGAGGAAAATGACCGGTCTATTAATCCCGGAAATTATTATGTTTTGAAAAAAGCAACTGTACCCGCTGTTTTAATTGAAACCGGTTTTTTATCAAATCCAGAAGATAGAAATAAATTAACAGATCCCCAATATCAAAAGGATCTGGCACAGGCAATAAAAAATGGAATCACTATATATTTTCAGAGAAAATTAAGTGGTGAAACTATAGCAGTAGATACCAGAAAAACTGTTACCATCAAACCGGAAATGAGTTTGTATTATATAACTAAAAATAACAAATTACAACGATTAAAATTTACAAATCCTACAAATAGTCTTTTTGATAATAAATATGCTGACTTTGATTACCAGGAAATATTAATAAAAACCGCCATAAATGAATTAAAAAACCCACCTGATAATAGTTTGATTTCTCCAATACCTGCAGAAACTTCTCTTGAATCCTTTAGAATTGATGGAGAAACAGCTATCTTAAATTTTTCAAAAGAAATGAAAACTAATTTTAGAGGTGGACCTGGATTTGAACAATTAACATTAAAAGCAATCACAGAAACAATTGTTTCTTTACCGGGTATTAAT
>PWOK01000031.1 GCA_003557445.1 Halanaerobiaceae bacterium | reverse complement strand
TATCTCCACCGTATCACCATCAAAATCATAAGGGGCTTCCCAGGCCAGTATACTACCAGTGAAAAATAACAACATCAACCCACTAATTAATAACAACCTTAACATTTTCATTAGAATTTCCCCCTTTTGGTTTATTATTTAAAAAAATATTTCACTTTAAATTGTCGGTGTAGCCATGATTTTCAATTCTCTAATTCTAAAACTCTTTTCATTCATAGATTTAAATCTAACTTTATTTGAAATAACTTCTTCATTAAATTTTATAAGTATTTCTGGATCATTATTACCTGAAATTTCACCACCAGGAATATCCTTCCATCTTCCTTTATCCCTGTATTGTAATTTGAAATCACTTATTACTTCTTCTCCCCAGGAAAAACCACTATATATCTTTATACTATCGATTTCATAATTATCTTCTAAGTCTATATCCAGGGTGACTCCATATGGTTCTTCTTTTATAAACCAGGAGTTAACACCAAAATGAGTTATATAATCATCTGTAGCTTCCTTGATATTATAACCTGCATTATTAAAAATTTCCTTTAATTCATTTCTTATAAAAAGAGGCATTTCCTCTTTAATCAAGAAAACTGGAGTGTTTTTAATAGAAGTTAGTTGATTACTTCTGATAGTTCTAAAAACCCTATAAAGAATACTACTTCTATCTTTTCCCTCCTCATATATATTAATCCTGTAATCACCAAAGACTTCTTCTTTGTTTATATTTGCAAGTTGTACTAGATCATCTTCCACTTTTTCTTTTTCTTCCAGAGATAATAATATATAATAATCCCTGATAAAATCAATATCTTCATCAGTAATATTAGCAAATATTAATTCTTCCATACGCTTCCTGGTTATAATTTTTGGAAGAGGTTTATCATCTTCAATAATTTCTATTTGAACATTTCCATCAACTACTGCCCGGGGATCACTGCTCCATTCATCTCCTTTATGACTGGCTCTTACTTTTTTGTTCCTGGAATAATTTAAAGGTACATTTTTTTCTATTTTATATTCTTCAAAATCATATACTATATTTCCTCTTTCATCCTCATACACTACTGTATTTCCACCAACATCTGCTTTAACCCAGGGGTTTTCTAGAAGCGGCCAACCACCATAATCTACTCTTTCTCCGTTAATATAATGGTCACTCCCATATTGTATTATTAATTCATCACCGGAAAGTGAACTGAATTTAACTGTAATTGGTGAATGTCTTTCAAAAACACCATTGGTTTCTACTGGTAACTCTTTAACTTCTTCAGCAAAATTTTCAAGCTGTTCTATTACAGTCTCTCCTGGAAAATCAGATGGATCAGCTGTTTGCACAATAATAGCATTATTATCTTCATTACTGGTGATAGTATTATATCTGGTATCAAGTGAAACTGTTCTGTTTTTTTCAAACCCTTTTAATACTTTTACTCCTATTAATACAGTTCCTCCATGAATAAATATCCAGTTATTATATATAAACATCTCTTCGATAGCTTCTGTATCGGGATAAAAACCTATTAATGGTCCCCTATATACACCTACAAGTGCTCTTTCATGTTGTAATACCTGATTACTTCCATCATCTCCCCTTACATTTTCACGCACCCAATTGTCTGCAGAACTGGTAGCTTTTCTTTTAATTAAAAACTGACTTCCAGGTGCTTCAGCTGTCCAGCTAATTCCCCAGCGAAGTAATTGATCTGACCAGCCAACATTACCGATACCATCATAGTGACTGAACATGGTATATTCCTTATCCATATAAATATATTTACGTACCAATCTATTGGGCAATAATTGATTATGGCTTTCTTTAGTAACAAAGGGCATACTGCGATCTGTTCCCATTTCTTTAATAATTGATGGTACTCTATAATTTGAAACTGCACTCATTACACCACAACCATCATTCTGTGGTGGTTTAATTCCTCCAAAATACAGCCAGCCAGTAAGACCGGAAAGGTAGGTTCCATAAGGATCATAAAACAATTTATAAGCTCTCAGTGTTGAAGTTCCCCAATTGCCATTAACCCATCCTGCAGCTAAATGAGTAGTGAGAATATCCAGTCCCATTTTAGCTCTTTTTCTAACTTCCTCATCTTCAGCATTATCATATAAAGATAACAGAGAATTTACAAAAAATACATGATAAACAGGTGAACCATGTTCTGTAAGCCCATCTTCTCTCAGGCTATCCACAAAATTAAAAATATGACCCCTGGCTTTTTCTTTTACTTCATCTGCTCTGTTCCAGTCAGGCCAGTGTTGTGCTGCCAGATATCCTCCTGCAGCAAACATTATTCTGTGGTTTTCTGTTCCAGAAGTACCACCAAGATTATCAGTACTATAACCTGTTACAAAGTTTCTGGCTGCCTGTTTAGTTTCTTCTGACATATCTTCATGAAAACGAGCATACAAATCCATACCGGCCATTACTAAAAACATTGCCCCTCCATGTGGATTTGTAAATAATTCATAAGCTAATTCATCTCCATCATCAATTTCTCCTGCAGCAAAACGTGCCAGTGCAGTATAAATGGCAGATTTTACATATCCAGTAGGGTCATCTTCTTTAGATTTATCATAAGGAACACGGGTAGGATTGCTGGCATAATAATCTATTATTCTTTCTGCTCTTTCTGTAAAAGTTTCCTCAGCTGATATCTTTTCAGTATATGCAAAAACAAATATTGTTAAAATAAGAATAACTAAAATCATAATTTTATCATTTTTATATTTAGACATATTTACCTCCTTAGATTTTAATAATTTGTTACCTTACATAAAAAATATTCATTTTTTTATTCATCTATATAATTCTATTTCTCTTATAGCAAAAGGTTGATCGGTTAATGAAACCAATCTAACCCTATTTGTAGTTATAATTTCATCAAAAATAATTGATTTTTGGGGCTTATTATTCTTGCTTACTCTGGAACCAGGAATTTTATTCCAGTTATTACCATCCCAGTATTCGAGTTTAAATTCCTGTATTATTTTTTCATTCCAGGAAAAACCACTATAAATTACTGCTGACCTTATTGGATAGTTTTTATTATAATCAAATTTTATTTCTATCCATTTATCTCCAGGGTCTTCTTTTACAATCCAGGCTTTAATAAAACCATAATTTAAATAATCTTTTGTAGCCTTTTCAATAGAATAATCTGTTGTTTTAAATATTTCAATAATTTCATTTTCAATAAAAAGTGGCATTCTTCCTTTAATATAAGTAGGTTTATTTACAAAAACAGCAACATCTTCATGTTTTATTTCTGATAAAGTTCTTATATCATCTCGATTATCCCTGATAAGTTCCAATAAATTGTATTTTAAACTGCTTCTACTTTCATTATCATGAGATACAAGTTTATAATCTCCAAAAACTTTATCTTCATCAACACCTGCTAGTTTTATTCTCTCATCTTCTTCCTCCAATTCTTCTATTGAAATTAAAGAATAATAGTTTTTAATAAAATCTTTGTCTGCCTGATCTATTTTAGAAAAAATTATTTGATTCATGTTTTTTTCACTAATTAAAACAGGAGGAAATATATCTTCTTTACCGGGTTCTATTTCTACTCTCCGATTAATAACTGATGAAGGTTTACTATAATCTTTCTTATAATTAGACTCTATTAAATGATCAAATTCTGTTTTAGATATTTTTGGTATTTCCTCAGCACCATTTAACCTATAATAAACAGGTGTAGAGCTAAATTCAATTAATGTACCTCCAATTTTACTGGGAATATCCATTTTATTACCCATTATATCAATTTTTTCAATGTGAGAAGCATCTGTTTTTAAAATATAATTATTATCACTATTTGATTCCTGCCATATTGATATAACATACTGGTCACCATTTTTAAACAAAAAAGCATATTTATCCTCAGGTAAAGTAAATTGTTTTTTATATTTCATCTCTCTTAAATTTGAACTCAAAGTATTATAAGCAGCATAGGCTGCTTTAGGTAATCCATCTTTTGTTAAAAGCCCATAGGTATAACCAGGATGAAATTCATCTTTAGCTAAAGGATGGTCACGATCTCTATACCAGGTATAGGCCACTGCATCTCTGGACCAGGCAAAAATAATCTTTTTAACCAAAGTTTCAGCCTGATAGTGTTCACCATATCTGGTATCCATTCCAGTTTCAGTAAAATATAATGGTTTATGAGCTTTATTTACCTCTTCCAGATAAGAATAAAGCCTTTCACCAATTCGGGGCGCAAAATTATCGAAAGAACCATGTGTATGATAAGCAATCATATCATACATTCCTTTTTCAATAACTGTTTCAATAAATCCTTCTTCAACATT
>PWOK01000286.1 GCA_003557445.1 Halanaerobiaceae bacterium | reverse complement strand
GAAGTATTTCTTATTCTGGTTGATTTTCAAGAAAAAAAAGCGGATAAAGGGATAAACGAAATAACAATTAAAAATTTGGCCAGAAAGATTTTGTTTAATAACAGCAAAAATAACATTTTTTTCAAAGATTATCAGGATAATTTGTTTATAATTGTACAGAGGGAAGAAAGAAAATTACTTAAAAAAGAAATGAATCAGATTTCAAAAATGGCCGAATCTTTTCAAATTACAGTTAAAGAAGCAGTTAATTTATTACCTTCAATTTACTGGAGTGAAATAGTTTCTCTTGAAGATATACATAAATCATATAAAGATTTAATTAATAAAAAAAATATTAATCGACTTACTTTAACCGGGGTAATTATGGGACCGGAAAAAGAAATTTTAAGTAATAATACAATTAATATAGAAATAAGTTTTTCTTTTCTGGAATCACTGCTTGAAACTACACAAAAAGAAAAAGCCTTAAATTATATTTTAAAGATATTTGATAAACTTAAACAAGAAAAAAACAAATCATACAATGATTTACTGGAAATATATCATGTTATAGCAACAGTTTTAATAAAAACCTCCAATAAAAGAGGAATTTCTGTTTCTGCATGGAATAAAGACAGCAATATAGATTATTTTTATAATTTTCAAAAAATGAAATCTATTGAGGATTTAAAAAAATGGAGTATAAAAGTAGTGGGAAATTTTATAGATTATTTAATAAAAGAAGAAAAAAACAAAACAAATAATTTAATAAAAAAAGCCAAAAAAATAATTAATGAATATTTATGTGAGGACCTTACTTTAAATGAACTTGCTGCTTATCTTTATATTCATCCAAATTATTTATCCAGGTTGTTTAAAAAAGAAGAGGGAATTTCTATTACTGATTATATGATTAATCTTAAAATAAAAAAAGCAAAAAATTTACTTCAGGAACCGGGAATGAAAATATATGAAATTTCAGAAGAACTTGGTTATAAAAGTGTTCCACATTTTAGCAGAATCTTTAAACGTAAAGTAGGAGTAAGCCCAACGAAATATAAAAATAGTTTATAAAAATTTCAATAATATTTTAGTTAATAAAAAAATTAAAAGATTAAAAACATTCATATAAATCAATAAATAGTTATTAAAAAGCAACAAATGTTAAACAAAAACAAAGACAATTAAGAAAATTTAATATATAATTTATTTAAGATTTCATTTCAGCAGAATATAAAAAACTAATTGTTCTTAAAATTAATTTAATTTCTTTTATAATTTTTCTCATAAAAATTACCTTTATAATAAATGTCTTTTTTATTTCAGGTGATTTTCTTATTTTAAAAGGGGTGATATTTCATAAAAAAGTGATAAATAAATAAAAAAAAAAGGGGGAAAAAAATGTTTAAAAAGAAAGGTTTTATGTTAATAGTAATCCTGATTTTACTTTTTTCTGTTACTTTGACTGCCTGTGCCTGGTGGAGATTCTGGCGGAGTGATGATGAAGATGATATTCTGGATACAGATATTGAATATGAAGGTTATTTTCACAGGTATGATCCAGAAATAACTATTACAGAAAATGTGGCTGCAGCAGGTTCTGAATTTGCTCCTGGAGAAGATATAGAAAACCAGGCATTTACCCGCTGGACAAGAGATGAGATGGGGATTGTATGGAAAACTTCCTGGAATTCTCCCAACCAGCAGGCTAATATGGAAAGACTAACTCTTGCTCTGGCCAGTGGAGATTTACCTGATGTTGCAACTGGAGAAGGAAGATATATTAATCAAATTGCTATTTCAGGTAGTTTAGTTCCTTTAGATCCTTTATTAGAAGAATATGCTTCTCCATTAACCAAATACATGATTGATCAATGGATGGAAGAAACAGAAGGAACATTTTTAAGACCATTTACCTATGATGGAGAATTACTGGCTATGCCTCAGATGCTCGATGTCTGGGCTGCAACTTATCAAGCCAACTGGATTAGAAAAGACATATTGGATGAACTGGGTAAAGATTTGCCTGATACTATAGAAGATTTAGAAAATATCCTGGAAGCATATCATGAAATGAATCCAGATGGTGTAGGTCTTATTTTAACAAGAGATTTTGATGGTATAGCAGTAGTAATGGAAGGTTTTGGGGCTTATCCTGAAAGATGGATTGAAAATGAAGATGGAGAACTTGTTTATGGTAGTATACAACCGGAAGTTAAAGAAGCACTGGCCACTTTGAATGAGTGGTATGAAAAAGGCTGGCTTGACAGAGAATTTATAGCAAAAGATTTTGATAATGCCTTTGAAAATTATGTAGCAGGAGATGGACTGGTTTTTAGAGGACCCTGGTGGAATATATGGTGGCCTATGCCAACAGTGTGGGAGAATTTACCAGAAGCTAATATTGCTCCTTTCCCTCCTTTAAAACCAGAAGGTGGAGAAAGAAGAGTGGTTTTCTCTGCACCTACAAGTGCCAATAGTTTTGCCACAGGTATAAATAGAGAATTTGAATACCCAGAAGCTTTAATAATTCTATTAAATGAAAAATTTGATTCATATTTAAGAGGAGATAAGGAACTCAGAGAAAAAATGAAGGAAGAATATGATTATGAATTTAAATATCCTTATATGGAAAGACAGTCTCCTAAAAATCCAGATGAAGGAACTCATTTGTGGGAATATGATTATGATGAAGATGTGGTAGGTTATGGTTATTTCAATCTGGGTGAAACTCATGAAAACAGGGCATTTGGTTTTGCTGTAGGAGGTTCACCAACTGTTCTATTTGATATTTACAATGAGATTTATAATGCATATGTAAATGATACCCTGGATGAATTAACCGGAGGAGCTAAGAGTGAATATCTGGGTTTTGATAGAGATGGATTAAGAGAACAAAGAGAATTTACACATTTCCGCAATATTGAAATGTATAATGAACTTGATGAAAAAGGTGTTTATGAATATGATCTATTTAATGGTTCACCAACTCCCACTATGATTAACAGATGGGCATATCTAGAACGTATAGAAGAAGAAATTATTGCTGCAATTATTATGGGAGATAAACCTGTTTCTGAGTTTGATGACTTTGTAGAAAGATGGAAAGATTCTGGAGGAAAAGAAATAACTGAAGAAGTTAATGAATGGTATGAACAATTTTAATTATCTTAAATGAGATAGTTAAATGAATAAAAAAGGGGGGTTACCCCCCTCTTTTTTATAAAAATTTTACTGAATAAGGAGGTAAAAATGTGGAAACAGCAAAAAATCAAGCCACTGTAGAAAGTAAAGTTCCTTTAAAAATCAGATTTATGGAATGGTTAAAAAGCTGGAATATGAAAAGAAACTGGCCACTTTATGTTATGATTGCAATTCCTGGAGTCTTATTATTTATTTTTAATTATGTACCCATGTATGGAGTTATAATAGCTTTTCAGGATTATTCACCAGCAGAAGGTTTTGTGGGATCGAATTTTGTTGGTCTCGACTGGTTCAGGTTTTTATTTGATATGCCTCAATTTTATCAAATATTAAGAAACACATTTTTAATAGCTGTTTACAAAATAGTTTTTACTCAACTGGCTTCTATAACTTTTGCTCTGCTTTTAAATGAAGTAAGAAAAATGTTTTTTAAAAAATCAATACAGACATTGGTTTATTTACCATATTTTCTTTCCTGGGTTATTGTAGGTGGAATGTTTATAGATATACTGAGTAGTCGTGGTATTGTTAATAGGATACTGGGTGTTTTTGGTATAGAATCAATTTTCTTTTTAGGAAGTAATGACTGGTTCAGGTTTACTCTTGTAAGTACGGAAGTCTGGAAAATGTTTGGCTGGGGAGCTATTATTTATCTGGCAGCACTGGCAAGTATTAATCCCAGATTATATGAAGCGGCAACAATTGATGGAGCCTCAAAATGGCAGGAAATAAGATATATTACTTTACCTTCACTTAAAAGTATTATTATTTTACTGGGAACTTTAAGTCTTGGTAGTGTTTTAACTGCTGGATTTGAACAGGTTCTAGTATTATATAATCCAGCGGTATATAGAACAGGAGATATTATAGATACTTTTGTTTATAGAATGGGGTTACAACAGGCTCAATTCAGTCTTGCTGCTGCTGTGGATTTGTTTAAATCGGGAATTGGATTTATACTAATAGTTATTTCTTATAGATTGGCATATAAATATGCTGATTATAAAATCTTCTAGGAGGTGATTGATATGGCTGTTGTTGAAGATAAAGGCCTGGGAATGAAAGTATTTAAAATATTTAACTATATATTTTTATTTTTTCTTGCATTTATCTGTCTTTTTCCTATACTTCACATTCTGGCAATTTCTTTAAGTGATAG
>PWOK01000075.1 GCA_003557445.1 Halanaerobiaceae bacterium | reverse complement strand
GGCCCGGGCCAGTATACTATTATTTAAAGGCCCTTCAAACATATCAGGGAATAAAGTCAAAATATCAAAAAACATAAATAAACACCTCAGTTTTAAAGATCCAGTAAACCGGAAATTGGGTCAATAATAATCCTGTTTTCCTGAAGATTAATTTCTTTTACTATATTTTTACTGGCAGGTATCATATAATCTTTATTATGTCCCTCCACCAGGAATATATCAGTACCTTTATTGGTCTCAACTTCTTTTAAATGACCGATTTTCTTGTTATCCAGGGTTATTATTTCACAACCCAGTAATTGATAGATATAATATTCATCTTTTTTTAGAGGAATCAAGTCTTTCTCCTTAATTTTAATATATTTATTTTTAAGAGAAAGTGCCTGTTGAATATCATTAATACCTTTCAGTTTTAAAATAAGGGCCTGTTTATGATACCTTATATTTTCAATATTAAATTCCTGTTGCTGGTTGTTGTTTTCAACAATAATTTTATCAAGGTCATAAAACCTTTCAGGAAAATCTGTTAGAATACTAACTTTAACCTCTCCCTTATTTCCCTGATTTTTAGTAATCTTTCCAATGGTAATCAATTGAGGCACATAATTCACCCTCTTAATTATGGTTTATTGAATATCAACAATAACTTTTTTTCCTTCTTTAGTTGCTGCTGCTTTAACTACAGTACGAATAGCTCTGGCTATTCTTCCTTTTTTTCCAATTACTTTACCCATATCATCATCAGCAACAGTCAATTCCAGTATCACAGATTTTTCACCTTCAACTTTATTAACCTTTACTTCTTCCGGTTGGTCTACTATAGATTTAGCAATAATTTCAACAAGTTCTTGCATCGGAGTAACCCCCTTATTATCTATTGATTGTGGTATTTTTTAAGAATACCTGATTTTTTCAAAAGACTGCGAACTGTATCAGATGGTTTTGCTCCATTGTTCAACCATTTAAGAGCTTTTTCTTCATCAATTTTATATGTTTCTGGTTCTGTTGTAGGATCATAGTAACCAAGTTCTTCAATAAATCTACCGGTTGGAGCATATCTTGATTCTGATACAATCAATCTATAAGAAGCACTTCTTTTTTTACCCACACGCTTCAACCTAATTTTTACAGCCATTATTATCCACCTCCTTCAAAGAATAATTATTACTTTATATTATATAATTATCTGCCTAAAAAAGGAATATTGAATTTGCCAGCTCCTTTACCAGGCTTAATATTACCCTCATTAAATTTTTTCATCATTTTTTTAGTTTGTTTAAATTGTTTTAAAAGTTTATTTACTCTCTGGATACTGGTGCCACTTCCTTTCGCAATTCTCCTTCTACGACTACTTTTAATTATTTCAGGATTTTCTTTTTCTTCTTTAGTCATGGAATTAATAATTGCAGCCAAATAATCCAGTTCTTTTTCATCAACCTGTAAATTCTTTAATTGTTTGGCACCACTGAGACCGGGTATCATGCCCAGTACCTGTTCTAAAGGACCAATGTTTCTGATCTGTTCCATCTGTTCCAGAAAATCATCAAGAGAAAATTTGTTCTGTCTGATTTTTTCTTCCAATTCTTTTGCTTTTTTTTCATTAATATTATCTTCTGCTTTTTCAATTAAGCTTAAAACATCTCCCATGCCTAAAATTCTGGAAGCCATTCTTTCCGGATAAAAAGGTTCCAGATCTTTTAATTTTTCACCTGTTCCTGTAAACTTAATTGATTTACCGGTAACAGCTTTAATAGATAAAGCAGCACCACCACGGGCATCTCCATCAAGTTTGGTCAGTATAACTCCTGAAATACCAAGAGAATCATCAAAATTATCTGCAACATTTACTGCATCCTGTCCTGTCATAGCATCAACGACAAGCAATATTTCTTCCGGTTTTACTTCTTTTTTAATTAATTTAAGTTCTTTCATCATTTTTTCATCTATATGAAGTCTACCGGCTGTATCAATAATAATTGTGTCCAGAGAATTAGATTCTGCATAATTGATTGAAGCCCTGGCAATATCAACCGGATCTTTTTCATCTCCCATGGAAAACACAGGTATATCAAGTCGTTTACCAAGTATCTGTAATTGATTTATAGCAGCAGGTCTATATATATCACCGGCAACAAGTAAGGGTTGTTTTCCGTCACTTTTTAATAATCGGGCCAGTTTTCCGGCAGTTGTAGTTTTACCTGAACCCTGAAGACCACATAACATAATAATTGTGGGGGGTTCAGATGAATACTGTAAATCACTTCTATTTCCACCCATTAATTCTGTCAGCTCTTCATTTACAACCTTTACAACCTGCTGACCGGGGGTTAAACTATCCATAACAGCTTCTCCAACAGCACTTTTTTCTAATTTCTTGATAAAATCTTTTACAACCTTGTAATTTACATCAGCTTCAAGCAGGGCCAGTTTTACTTCTTTTAAAGCCTGTTTTACATCTTTTTCAGTTAGCTTTCCTTTACCCCGAAGTTTTTTTAATGTTCCCTGTAACTTTTCAGCTAGACCTTCAAAAACCATTTTTTACCCCCTTAATTAATAAATCTTTTTTACCATATCCAGATTTTCAAGCAAATTATTTTTTACCTTTTTTTCTGTGTTTAAATTATTGATATCATTAATGAGTTTATCTATTTGTTTTTTTAATTTTTTATTTTTCTGTACCAGTTTTAATTTTTTTTCATAATTGTATAATAAATCTTCTGCTCGATGCAGGTGATCATGTACACACTGACGGCTGATGGCAAGTTTTTCTCCAATTTCAGAAAGTGATAGATCATGAAAAAAATATAATTTCATGATTTTTTGCTGTCTTTCAGTTAATAATGAACCATAATGATCAAATAACATAGTTAATTTTAGTGTTTTTTCTAACAAATCAATCACCTGCACTGTTAAGTTTTTTAACTTTACAGGTAATTATATAAAAAAAAAATAAAACTGTCAAGTGATTTTATCAGGAAAATAAAGCTTCTACAAAATTATCAGGATTAAAATCCTGTAAATCCTCTGCATCTTCACCAACACCTATTAACTTAATTGGTATTCCCATTTCATTTTTTATGGCGATTACTATACCTCCTTTGGCTGTTCCATCAAGCTTGGTTAAAGCTATTCCATCAACATCAACTGCTTTATTAAACATTTCAGCCTGAGATAAGGCATTTTGACCGGTGGTGGCATCTAAAACCAGAAGTACCTCTATATGAGCCTGTTCTGCTTCTCTTTCAATAACCCTTTTTACTTTTTTTAATTCTTCCATTAAATTTTTTTGTGTATGCAATCTACCTGCAGTATCCACAATTAAAAGATCTGTACCTTTTGATTTAGCTGATTGTACTGCATCATAAGCAACAGCAGCAGAATCAGAACCCTCTTTTTGAGCAATCAAATTAATACCGATTCTGTTAGCCCAGACCTGTAACTGATCGATTGCACCAGCTCTAAATGTATCACCTGCAGCCAGCATTACCTTTTTATTATTATTTTTAAACCTGCGGGCTATTTTAGCAATTGTGGTTGTTTTACCAACCCCATTAACACCAACTACTATCAATATATTAAGTTTATCCTTTAATTTTAGTTTATTATTATTTTTTCTTAGCAAACCTGATAATTTATCCCTGAAAATATCATATAAATTTTCTGGTTCTTTGATATTTTTTTCAGCAGCTTCCTTTTTTAATTCCCCTACCAGTTCCATTGTAGTTTTTACACCAACATCAGCCTGAATTAATAATTCTTCCAGTTCCTCAAAAAGCTGATCATCAATACTTGTATATGAACTAAATAAATTTCCCAGTTTATCTATGAATCCTTTTCTGGTTTTGGCAAGACCATCTTTTAATCTGGCAAAAAAACCATTATCCATTATTATTACCTCCATTAATTATTTCTAATTCCTGACATAAACCTGTGAATTCCTCTGCTATTTGATAGCGTCTTTTTCGTAATTTAATTTCTTCTTTTGATGTTTTTGTATCAAAAAATTTCTGGTCAAGTTCTTCCTTTTCATCTGCCAGAGCAAAGAGCTTTGCTGATGGTTTTATTATATTTGCCCCTTTAATTTCTCCTTTTTTATTATGACCAATTGCAATTATTGACCTTCCCCAGGTGCCCGGGCCAGCCATAGCATCACTAATATGCATAACTCCTGTACCTCCGGGATGGGTATGAACAATAACACATTCATCTGGAATAATTTCAGTATAGGCCTGTCTTAAAGATATACCCTCTATATCCTTATAGGCTGAGGCAAGCAGGCGAGAGGGGATATAACCCATTCCACCAACAACAATCTCTCCTGCCTGTTCTATATGCCCATTTTTATTGACTCTGCCAAAGGCAGCAATTT
>PWOK01000192.1 GCA_003557445.1 Halanaerobiaceae bacterium | reverse complement strand
TCACTGTAAACCAGATATACAGGTTTAAAATCTTTTTTTATCTTATTTATTATTTTATCTACCTCACTCATTTTTATACACCTTCTCAAAAATAGGATTTACCATAAATATAGTAACATATATATTAGTTTTTATGCAAATATTATTTATAACTGCTTTTGAGGAAAAATAACCAGGACTAATCTATAACTTTATAAATTCCTTAAAGCAGATAATATAAATTTTGCGGGGTTTTAAACCCCGCTTTTAATCCCAGAAAATAACAGTATAATCAATCAGTAAAAACAAATAATAATACCAGACATCCCTGAAAGGAGGTGTTAATAAATGGGTTTAGGTCAAAACAATAATACCCTTGTTAATCCTCTTGCAGCTCAGGCAATGGAGAAATTTAAGTATGAAGTTGCCAATGAAATAGGATTAAATGTTCCTCAAAGTGGTTACTGGGGAGAGTTAACTTCCCGTGACTGTGGTGCAGTAGGTGGTCATATGGTAAGAAAAATGGTTGAAGCATATGAAAATCAAGCTGCTGGAGAAACCACTCAACAACAAAATTATTAATAAAACAATGGTCTAATAAACTTTATTGATTGTAATATTCCAAAATGAGCGGATAGTATATCCGCTCATTTTACATTAATTTAATTTAAATATATAAATTAAAATGACTATAATTGTAAATATCATAAGAAATTTAATTCTCAATATTTTTTTGTGCCTGTTAAAGGGAATAATTCTCTTCCTCATTAAATATGATAAACATATTATATAAAAATAATAAATAAATATTAAATTAATTGATGGTGAAGCAACTTCTAAAAACCCTCCAGGGATATTGGACATTAATAATATCCCTTTATTCAATACTGAAAGCATTATTTCCAGTATTATAGTTGATATGCCTGTAATAAAAGAACTAAACCAGCCAAAGAAAAATGTAATAAAAGCAATAAAAATTATAATGGCTGTCAGGGGAATTGCCCACAGATTACTCAAAACAGCAACAGGTGAAATCTGATTAAAATAAAAAGCTGTTAAGGGGATTGAACCCATTTGAGCTGCTATCGATACAGCTACCGGTTTATAAAAATATTTTGAAAGTATATCTGTCCATAAAATAATGGTAATCAAAACTATATATGTAAGCTGAAAACCAGCAGTAAAAATTGAATAAGGATTATAAATAAGATTAATAATAGCGGTTAAACCCAGTAGATTAAAAATATCACCCCTGCGCTTAAAAAATGGGGCCCAGAGAAAAAGAACCGATAATATCCCTGCTCTAATTACTGAAGCTGCTGCCCCTGCAATCATAATATAGAGTAACATAAAAAATGATATAGTTATATTACGATATAAATCAGGGATTTTTAAACAGTTTATTATAAAAACCAAAATTAAAACTATAAAACCAATATGTAAACCTGAAATAGCCAGTAAATGATTAACTCCTCCTCTGGAAAATCTGTCTCTCCATTCACCGGGAAGATTATCTCTTTCCCCAAGTAATAAAGCTTTGATAATTTCATTATAGGGATAATTTAAAGAATCATCAATCTCCTTTAAAATATAATTTTTTATTCGGATAATAATATTTTTCAATGGATATTGTTTTCGGGCCAGAAGATGATAACCATTATTTACATAACCAAGACTGTAAATACCCTGTTTCCGTAAATAACTGTAATAACAAAATGATCCTGGTTCTGTGGCTGAAGGAGGTTTCCGTAAATCAAGTTTTATCCTGATTAAGTCTCCATTTTTTAAACTTTCTTCAATCTGATTTTTATTGAGTTGAATCAAACCATGATTAATATTATTTTCATTAATGATTAAGGGTTTAAGATAATAATGTTTTCCCTGGAGAGAACTGAGGTCTTTTTTGACCTCAGCTATTACTGTAACTACCCCTTTATTATTATAACTGGCAGTACTATCGTTTCTATAATATTTTAATTCCCCTGAATACATATAAAAAAAGCCTGATATAAATATAATTATTAAAATAATTATAATAGAAATTTTTTTAAAAAAATAAAAAGTAAAAACAAAAAGAAAGTAAAAAAATAATAATATTAATATTATTTTGCCCTGCAAATAAAATGCAGAAATTATACCCAGACAAAAATATAATGAGGACCAAAATAGAGGTCTTTTATTGAAATATAACAACATTTAGAGAGTACACTCATCTTTTATATTTTGAAAGGTAACTTCCCCAATACCATTTACTTCAAGTAATTGCTCCAGTTTTTTAAAAGCCCCATTATTATTTCTGTATTCAATAATATTTTTTGCCCTGACAGTTCCAATCCCTGTTAGACTTTCCAGTTCTGAAATATCAGCTGTATTTATATTGATTTTTTCCTGATTGAAATTAATATCTGCTGAATTTATATTACTACCATTATCTTTACTGCTGACAGCAGGAATATATATTTTTTGACCATCATTAATAGCTGCAGCCAGATTAATACCATCCAGATAGGCCTGCCTGGTTTCACCACCTGCTTTAATTAAAGCATCGATGACCCTTGATTTTTCAGTAAGTTCATATACCCCCGGTTTTTTCACCTGACCGGCAATATGAATAATTATTTTTGCCTGTTCTTCTTCCTGGTTGTTTTTAAAATTGTTCCTGGGATCAGCTATAACTTCTTTCCTGTTTACATTATTTAAAGAAATCTCTTTTTCAGTAATATTATTCAACATATTTTGATTATAATAATACTGTCTAATATAAACAAAAATACCACCTGTAATACACAAAAATGTAAAAACCGCAATAATAATATGCTCTTTTTTAATTTCCATAATAAAAACCCCTTTCTTTTTTATAGTATATATTTCTTTGTTTACCTTTTATTTCCTGCTTAACTATAAAAGTTTTTTTATTCTTAATATTCTGTGTTATTAACTAATATTTTTTTCTTTTATATAATATTATATAAATACTTTAATAAGAAAGGTAAAAAAAATGAGATTAAGAAAAAGAGCCAGAGCTATTGTTAGAGGTGGGCCACTGGCCCCATCTATAAGCGGGAGAGTGGATTTTATTTCTGTACCGGGTGGTACAGATGTAATTGTAAGGATCAAGGGTCTTCCACCCTATCAACCTGCCACAGAAGAAAGAAATCCCATAGGTCCTCATGGTTTTCATATTCATCAAATTGGAACCTGTGAAATATGTGATCCTGAAGATCCATTTCAAAAGGCAGGAGGACACTGGAACCCTGATAATCAGCCACATGGCAATCATGCCGGAGATTTTCCTGTTTTATTTTCCAATCAGGGAATGGCCAGAATGAGATTTTTTACTAATAAATTTAAACCTGAAGATGTTATTTCAAGAACAGTTATCATACATGAACACCCCAATGATTATCGAACCCAACCTGATGGTGCTGCCGGTAGAAGATTGGCCTGTGGTGTGATTAGAAGGATGTAAAGTTTAAACCCGCAGTTATAATAACTGCGGGCAAATATTTTATTTTGGTTATCTGTATCTGTTATCTATATCCACTTTTATAAAGCTGTTCAATCCCATATTTATTATTTTTCTTTTCTATTTTGTTTTGAGCTTTTGTCTTTTCATCATTTTTATTTTGATAATCATTATATATTTCATGTACTGCTACAACAGCTGTCCTGGCTTTTATCTGCCCGGAAATTGCTTTTTTCAAAATATTATTTACCTGATGTTGACCCTCCTGAGGAACACCAATAATATCAATAAGTAATTTATCCAGCTTGTTTTTAATATTTTTATGATATGTATCAGGTGGTTCAACCAAATTTTTTTCTTTGTCTTCCAGTAACTTTCTTATTTTTATTAATCTAATAACTGCTTTACTTCTGGACAACAATCTCTATCACTCCCCTTTAAAAACTGTTTTGGCGGAAATCATTTTCCTGAGAACTGTGAAAAGCAAACTGATAACCTTTGGTCATTTCACTAATTCTGGAAGCCAGATAAGTGGCATCAGTCATATGCCTTGTCCCAAAATAGGGATTTTCTTTATTTTCCAGAGCCAGTATTTTAAAATCCTCATTGGAGGTAAATATAACCGGTTTATTATAATCATAACGATGATTTAACCAGGCTGTAAGATTTCCGAAAACAAAGTCTGTATCCCTTTCTCTGAAAAAATCATCTATTACCAGCAGTTCAGAATTAATAACTGCCCTTTCTATAATATCAAGTTCTTTTTTGAGATCAGGATCACGGGTATCATATTTTCTTTTTTTCCATAAATAATTAACTTCACTCATAAAGAATACCGGTCTCCAATTAAAACCCTGTAAACTCAAACCCCTCCTTCTATATTTAAGAGGATTATTTTTATATATCTTTCTGGCAAATTCTCTGGCTGCTGTTTTTAATGCCGAAATAGCTATATGGGTTTTACCTGAACCATTATAATAACTGAAAATATATATTGACTGTGGTCCTTCAATTGCTGTTAATATATTTTCAGCATAATTTCTTATTTCTTTAACCTTTTTAACGTTTTCCTGAGGAATTACATCAAAACGAAAACTCTCAAAACTTACATTTTTAAATTTCGGTGGAATATTACTGTTCTGTATAATCTTATTATAGATCTTTATAATCGCTTTTTTTTCTGAAATATATTTATTGTTTTTATCTGTATCCCTTTTTGTATAATTCTTTGATTTCCTGTTTTTGTGTTCTTCTTTTTTTCTGTCCAGTATTTTTTTGAATTTGTCCTCCATTATTCCCCCCCCTGTCTAACTCCTTTTGATAATCATCCAGGGTCAATATTCCTCTATTCATTAAATCATTTAAAATGGAAATGATATAATTAAATGGATTTCCCTCAGCTTTTTTAACACCGGTTTCTATTACTTCAATTATTAGTTTTTCCTGCATACCATCATTAATATATGATTTTATTTTATCCAGCATAGTGGGAGTAAACTGTACTGTTCCACAGATCTCAGTCCAGGCTTTAATAACCTGACTGCCTTTATGATCACTGTTTTCACTTTCACTGACAACAGTATTTGATAGTTTCCCTATATTTTCTATTTCAATTTCGATTTTATCTCCAGAACTTAAAAAAACTTTTGGTTCCCAGCCAAAACCAACCCCTTCAGGAGTTCCTGTTAAAATAACAGTTCCGGGCAAAAGAGTCATGTTTTTTGAACAATAACTAACAAGTTCTCTGGCTTTAAATATCATATCAGAAGTGTTTGAATCCTGCATTATCCTGCCATTTAAAATTGATTTAATCTTTAAATTATCAGGGTTTAATTCAGTTTCAACCCAGGGTCCAAGTGGACAAAAAGTATCAAAAGACTTCGACCTGGCCCACTGCCTATCATATCTTTGCTGACAATCACGGGCACTAATATCATTGGCACAGGTATAACCAAATATATAATCATCAACTTCATCAACTTCAATATTTTTTGCTTTTTTAGAAATAATCAGGGCCAATTCTGCCTCATAATCAACCTCATCAGGAGCCATTGCCGGTAAAATAATATTATCACCGGGGCCAGTTATACTGGTTGTACTTTTCAAAAATATTACCGGTCTTTCAGGTAAAGACTCATGGCCAATTTCATCTGCATGCTGTTTATAATTTATTCCTATAGCAATGATATTGGGAGGAAAAACCGGAGTCAGCAATTTTACTTTTTTCAGTTCTATTGTTCTATCAGTTAAATAATAATCTGTAAAGATATCCCCTCCCATTTTCCTGATTTTATCCTTTTCAACTCTTCCATAACTTATTTCTCCCTGATATTTATATCTGGCTATTTTCATCTTTTTACCCCTTTTAAATTTCAGATTAATTCTACACTATATATTAAATTCTCTAAATAATATCATTTTTCCTTTATTATTTAACAACTAAATTTATTAATTTTTCAGGTACATATATGGTTTTTACAATATCTTTTCCTTCAGTATAATTTTTTATCTTTTCTCTTTTTAGTACAATTTCTTGCAGCTGTTCTTCTTCAATATCAGAGCTTACCTTTAATTTATCTCTCACTTTACCATTTATTTGAACAACAATAGTGACTTCTTCTTTTTCCAGGGC
Organism: Halanaerobiaceae bacterium; assembly: GCA_003557445.1. The sequence continues at coordinate 10,365 of PWOK01000192.1, read as the reverse complement.
TTTTTCACTATAATTTGGCCACTGTTGTAAATGAATACTTTGCTTATTACCAAGTTTATGCCACAATTCTTCAGTCATATGAGGTGCAAAAGGAGCCAGAAGTAATATAAGATTATTTATAACTTCAAACAGTAAATCATAATTTATATTTTCTTCTGGAGTTTCATTTAAATACTGATATATTCTGTTGGTTAATTCCATAATAGCACTAATTGCAGTATTAAAATTTAATCTCTGACCAACATCTTCCGTTATCCTTTTTATCGTTTGATGAAGTTTGCGGTAAACATCGGTTTCAATTTTAGATAAATCATTGACTACAATATTATCTCCACTATTTTTTAAATCTTCAAGATTATCAGCGGTCAGTCTCCAGACACGATTAAGAAATCTTTTAGCACCTTCAACTCCCTTTTCACTCCATTCCAGATCTTTTTCCGGTGGTGAAGCAAAAAGAATAAACAGGCGAGCTGTATCAGCTCCAAAATCTTTCATAATCTCTTCTGGATCCACCACATTACCTTTGGATTTGGACATTTTTGCCCCATCTTTTAATACCATACCCTGGGCCAGCCATTTACTGAATGGTTCAACCTCATCTATCATACCCATATCATAAATAACTTTGGTGAAAAAACGGGCATAAAGTAAATGTAATATTGCATGTTCAATACCTCCAACATACTGATCAACAGGGAACCATTTTTCTGCCTTTTCTTTACTGAACGGTAGTTGTTTATTATCAGGATCAATATAACGGAGAAAATACCATGATGAATCAACAAATGTATCCATGGTATCAGTTTCGCGTCTGGCCTCTTTACCACATTGAGGACAGGTTGTTTTTACAAAATCATCAACCCGGGCCAGAGGTGATTCTCCATCAGGTTTAAACTCCACATCATGGGGTAATTCAACGGGAAGGTCTTCCTCAGGTACTGTAACAGTACCACACTTCTCACAGTAAACTACAGGAATTGGTGCCCCCCAGTATCTCTGTCTGGAAATTAACCAATCACGCAAACTATAGTTAACATCTCGATACCCGATATCATTGGCTTCCATATCTCTGGCCATTCTATCAAAGGCCTCTTCAACCTTAAGTCCATTATATTTTTCAGAATTTATTAAAATTCCATCTTCCTCATAGGCCTCAGTTAATTCAGCTGCTGTTAATTTATCTTTTCTTTCTTCAGGTTGAATAACCACCTTAATAGGTAAATCATATTTTTTTGCAAAATCATAATCTCTTTGATCATGTGCTGGAACAGCCATAATGGCTCCAGTTCCATAACTCATCAAAACATAATCTGCTATCATTATTGGAATTTCTTTTTCTGTTACAGGGTTTATGGCATAAGCACCGGTGAAAATACCGTTTTTTTCTGATTCTGGAGATGTTCTTTCCTCATCCTTCTGTTTCTTTACTCTATCCACAAATTCCCTGACTTCTTTTTCTTTTTCAGTACCTGATATTATTTTATTGACAAGGGGGTGTTCAGGGGCTAAAACCATATATGTAGCACCATAAATGGTGTCAGGCCTGGTGGTGAATACTTCCAGTTCCTGATCAAAATCTTTTAAGGGGAATTTAATTTGCACCCCTTCACTACGACCAATCCAGTTTTTTTGCATCTGTTTTACTTTTTGGGGCCAGTCCAGAAGATCATGATCATCCAGTAATCTATCAGCATAATCAGTAATCTTAAAAAACCACTGTTCAAGTTCTCTTTTCTCCACTTCAGAATCACAGCGCTCACATGCATTATTAACAACCTGTTCATTGGCCAGGACTGTTTCACATCCCTGACACCAGTTAACAGCTGATTCATCTTTATAGGCCAGTCCTCTTTCATACATTTTAATAAAAAACCACTGTGTCCATTTATAATAATCAGGAGCAGCAGTTGTTACTTCTCGATCCCAGTCATAACTGAGCCCCAGTTCTTTCATCTGTTTTTTCATATTATCAATATTTTCCCAGGTCCAGGTTTTGGGGTGAATATTACCATGTTTAATTGCTGCATTTTCAGCAGGTAAACCAAAAGCATCCCAACCCATGGGATGAATAACATTATATTGATTCATCTTTTTAAAACGGGCAATAACATCCCCTATAGAATAAACCCTTACATGGCCCATGTGTAAATCACCTGATGGGTAAGGGAACATTTCAAGTACATAATATTTTTCTTTTTTTTCATCAAATTTTGTTTTATTAATTTCTTCTTTTTCCCATTCTTTTTGCCATTTTTTTTCTATATTTTCAAAATCATAGTAATCCTCCATTAAAATTCCTCCCTGTATTAATTACATATTTTCTTTTTTAGATTTATTTAATAATTTTCTGGCATCAGCCCAGAGACGTTCAATTTCATAGTGTTTTCTTTCTTTGTGATGAAAAACATGAATTATAATATCTGCATAATCAAGTAAAATCCAGCGAGCATGATCTTCTCCCGCAGTCCTCTGGGGAAAAACCTTGATTTCTGCAAGTTTGTCTTTTATTTCTCTGGCAATAGATCCTACCTGTCTTTCTGTTTTACCACTACAGATTACAAAATAATCAGCGATAATTGTTAATTCCTTTATTTCCAGTAATTGAACATCTTCTGCCTTTTTATCTTCAGCTGCTTTTACCGCCAGAAAAGCAATATCTTTAATATTATTTGCCACAGTATTAACATCTCCCCTTTTTAAATTAGTTTTAATATTATTCTACATAATCCTGACCAACAATAATATTTATTTTACCCCCATTATTTTCACTATACTTAAGACTACCACCTATTATTTTCTGGATACCTTCTGCTATAGGCTGATCCTCACTGGCAAAGTACTCAATAATAGAGGTTTGATAATCATAATGATCAGCATTGGAAATAGTAGCAATTTCAAATCCATATTTTCTTAAATCACCGGCCACTTCTCCTGCCAGGCCTCTTACTCCTGCTCCATTATATACAGACAATTGATAATCATTATTTTGTATATATTCTTTACTGCGAACCAAACTATCTACAACAATATTCAAACCCTCACGATCAGGTAACCAGTAACTCACATTATCAATATATTCTGGTTGACCGGGTACCTTTTCCAGCTTTACCTGGTTTAAATCCAGCCCTTTAAGAATACTTGTAAAATAACTTATTTCTCTAAGTGAAAGGCTGGTATCAACATGATTTTGAAAATTATTATAAATAGCGGGTATTCTTATCAGTAAATCAGGCTGTAAAATCCTTTTTATCAGGGATTCAATAAATTTTTGCTGTCTTCCTATTCTACCAATATCAGCATATAATGGCTCTCTGTAACGAACATAGTCAAGGGCCTGACTTCCACTCAGTGTCTGCCTTCCTTCGGGAATATCTATATATAAATCTCCTGCTTCATCTATATAATGAAGATGTGTTTCAACATCAATTTCAATACCTCCCAGATTATCTATTATTTTAGAAAAACCTTCAAAATCAATACTAACATAATAATCTATGGGTATTTCTAAAAATGATTCCAGGGTTTCTTTTAATAAATCAATACCTCCCAGAGCAAAAGAAGAATTAACTTTATTAATTCCATGACCTGGTATATTTAACCTGGTATCCCTGGGAATAAACAGAACACCAATATCTTTGGTGTCAAGGTCAACACTGGTTACAATAATAGTATCAGCTCTGGTAGGCCCATCATAGGAGATATCTGAACCAGAAATTAAAATATTTACTTTTGAAGATGAAAAAGGATCTTCATTTAAAAAAGCAAACCCATCATTAAAAATATAAGCATATATAAATCCCATCAATATAACTAAAATTACCAGAACCGGGGTAATAATAATTTTTTTAAAAAACCTGTCCATTATCTTTATCCCCCTTCAATAAATAATTTCTTAATAAAAGAGTACCAGGATGTATTATTTTCTCTTTATTAATTTGATATTTTATAGAATAATCACAGGTTTTAATTAACCCCTGTTTAAAATCTTCTTTAACCAGCTTTCTTAACTTCTCTACCCCGGGATAAGAACGACCGGGTTCAATTTTATCTGCCAGAAATATAATCTGAGCTATAATACCCATTTCAGGACTTCCTGTTGTATGATACCTTACAGCTTCCAGAATTTCTTGATCCTCTATTTCCAGCTCTTTTTTTATTAGATAGGCACCTACAGGGGCATGTAAAATTTCCTGTATACTGTATTCTATACTATCAATATGCCAGCAGCTACTGGCAGCAATTTTTTTTAATTTTTCCTGATCTATTTCTTTAGCATAATCATGAACCAATCCTGCTATTCTGGCATTTTTTATAGAAACACCTTCTGATTTTGCCAGCTGTTCTGCTGTTTCAGCCACCCCTATGGAATGATCCATAATTTTTTTGCTGAATTTATTTTTTATTAAAGTTAAAATCTGTTTTTCCGATATCATTTATTTCCCCCGGTATAACTTATTTTTTTTTATATAATCAATAACCACCGGTAATGTCAAATACTTGATTGATTTTTCCTCTTTAATTAAATTCCTGATCTGGCTTGAAGAAATATCTATCATTGAATTATCAAGTAAAGATATAAACTGTCTGTAAGGACGAAATCTTTCATTTAAAAATATTTCCTTTAAAGAATAATCAGGACGGCGAGCAACAATAAATTTGGCGTTTTTTAGCAGATACTCTGGTTGTTTCCAGGTGTATATTTCCAGTAAAGAATCAGCTCCAATAATAAAATATATTTTTTTTGAAGGATATTTTGTCTGCATTTCTTTTAAAGTGTCAATAGTATAAGCCTTTCCCTTTTTCTGTAGTTCATAGCTTGAATAAAAAAAATGAGTATTATCTTCTATTGCTTTTTTTAACATATTTAATCTATGTTTATCTTCTGTAATTTCCTTGATATTTTTATGAGGAGGAATACCTGCAGGCATAAACAAAACTTTGTCTATTTCAGAAAAACTATTATAAGCCTGTTCTGCTATTATCAGATGTCCCAGATGAACCGGATCAAAGGTTCCTCCCAGTACTGCGATACCCATTTAATTACCTCCAGTAAATCAAAATTCTAATAACTATTATAATAAAAAAAGTGTCTTTAATCAAGTTATCTTTTATTTTCAGCCTTTTTAATTTTCTTTGTAATATATCCTCCCAGTTTACCTGTCTCTTCAGCAGTTAATCATCCCCAACCCACTTTTTTCACTTTTTCTATTAAACCGAGTTCCTCTGCTGCTTCCAGTTTTAATAACATTAGAGTTATATCATCTGTCTTTTTTTGTTTAGCAGACATAATAATCCCCTTTTTTATTTTTTTCTATTTGTTTTATTAGAAAAATCCTGGAGTATTTTATCCAGATCAGAGATATTCTTAATATTTATTTCTTCATCATCAATTTTACGGTAACAGGTTATTAATATTTTTAAAGTATCTTTGACATCTTCAGTTTTTTCATTAATTCTTGCTGTAATACTCCTATCATGATCTTCTATATCTGATTCCAGGTTATTTATTTTTTCTATGGTTTTATTTTGTTCTACCATAATTTCTTTTAGTTTTTCAGTTTCAGTTTTTATTTCAGAGAGATCTTTCATTAAGAAATTAATATCAGCAGTATATTCCTTTAAAACACCTTTAATATCCCATAAAATACGTCCATAATAACCGACGAGAATTACCAGTAAACCAATAAAAAGAGTTTCCGAATTATGAACCAGCACCTTGATTATATATTCAAATAAAACCATTTTATTCCCTCCTCTACCATTATATATTCATCAAATTTATATTTGTTAAAAGAGGGAATATAATTATTTTTTAAATTTATTCTTTCTCCAGTATAATTTCACCCATATCTGCCTCACCCTGTTCCAGATCAAATTTTATCTCTTTTGTTTGATAACCTTCTTTTTCAAGTATAAAGGTAGTTTCTTCTTCTGGAAACAAAAGAGTAAAATACCCTTCCTGATTGGTATATACTTCCTGATCCTCAATAGTAATCTTTACTTCTTCCAGGGGCTGGCCTTCTTCATTTTTAACAACCCCATAACCAATAGCAGCACACCCTGTTAGATTAAAAATCAATATAATAATAAGCAGACACAGAATAACTTTTTTCATATAAGATAACCTCCTGCAAAAACTTTAACTGTTTAATATTTTTTCAATAAAAGAAACAATCCTGTCAGTTTCAGGTGGGCAACCGGGTAAATATTCTTGAAAATTATTTGTACAGCTGCCTATACCAGAACCAGATATAGATTCATTTTTATAACCCTGACCAATATATATTTCTCTGTCAATGTTTTTAAGTTTTCCCCTTTCATGAAGTCTGTATAGGGCAAAAATTAAATTTCCAGAACAGGCAGAACAGGCAGATTTTTCATTAAGATATTCCTCTGATAGTTTACCGGGAATTGTTGAAACCCTGCCATTCAATTCATTTAAAGTATCAGGTTTATTATATTCTGTAATATTTGCCTGATTCAGTTGAGCATTGCCAGCACCATATTTTTCAGCATAATTAATATAATCAATATCATTAATATCAAATCCCAGAAGCCGGGCTGCATAAGCATCAATTAAAACAGGGTCCTGTCCAATTAGAATTCTGTCCATCTTAACAGGATTTCCTCCTTCTTCAAAAGTCAAATCACCATATATAGCATCAACAATTATTAAATCAGTTTTTATAATTTTATTTAAAAGAGCTATCGGTTTGTGTAAACCTTTTCTGTGATATCTTCTTTTTTCCGAATCAGGGATACAGCCCTTCATATTCTTTAAAGCACAGGTTAAACGGGTCTGACAGTGAGCCTTTAGAACAGGAACATTAATTAAAATATCCACCTCAAGAATCTGTTTACAGATATGCAAATTTAAATCTCCGGCTTTTTTTTCAATTGTTTTATCTTTTTTTAAATCAATAAGTTCTATATTGTATTTAGATGCCAGTTGATTATAACCACAGGTCTGGAAAGCATTTTCTGTGTTTTCTCCAACCCATGAACCTTCAAGTATTTTTATTTTTTTTACACCCAGTGACTGTAAATATTCTATAATACCGGCAACAATTTCAGGATCAGTTGTTGCTCCTTCTTCAGCTGGACTGGCAAGAACTAAATTGGGTTTAATACCAACCACAGTTCCCTGCCAGGAGAATCTGTTTTGAATATTATACTTTTCAAGAATGATTTTGGTATTATCTTTTCCCTGATCACCATATATTATTCCTATATCAGATTTTGCCAGCAATATCCTGCCTCCTTTCTTTTAAAAACTAATTACCAAGACTATTAATTGGTGCCGGAATTCTTCCCCCCCGGTTAACAAACTTATCACTTGAATAATCACTAATATTCATTACCGGAGCCCGACCCAGTAAACCTCCAAATTCTACAAAATCACCTGCCTTTTTACCGGGGACAGGGATTAATCTAACAGCAGTAGTCTTATTATTAATTACTCCAATAGATATTTCATCAGCAATTATACCGGAGATAGTTGCAGCAGAAGTATTTCCGGGTAAAGCTACCATATCAATACCTACTGAACAGACTGCAGTCATTGCTTCCAGTTTTTCAAGATTAAGAGAACCCATTTTGACAGCTTCTATCATACCCACATCTTCACTTACAGGTATAAAGGCCCCACTCAAACCACCAACATGGGATGAAGCCATAGTCCCTCCCTTTTTTACAGCATCATTTAACATAGCTAAAGCTGCAGTTGTACCGGGAGCACCACATTTTTCAACTCCTATTTCTTCAATAATCCGGGCCACACTATCCCCAACAGAAGGTGTAGGAGCCAGAGATAAATCAATAATTCCACAGGGAATATTCAATCTGGAAGAAGCCTCCCGGGCAACAAGTTGTCCTGCCCTTGTAATTTTAAAAGCTGTTTTTTTAATTGTCTCAGCAACTATATCGATTTTTTCTCCTTTGACTCTTTCCAGAGCCGATTTTACGACACCTGGTCCACTAATCCCCACATTAATCGCTGCTTCGGGTTCACCAACACCATGAAAAGCCCCTGCCATAAAAGGATTATCCTCGGGTACATTTGCAAAGACCACCAGTTTAGCACACCCTAAACCATCATCATTTTTTGTAGCCTCTGCTGTTTTTTTGATAATAGAACCCATGTGAGCAACCGCGTCCATATTTATACCTGCTCTGGTTGTTGCCAGATTAACAGAAGAACAAACCCTGTCAGTTCTTTTTAAAGCTTCAGGTATAGAATCAATTAAATATTTATCTGAATCAGTATACCCCTTATGGACCAGAGCTGAAAAACCACCAATAAAATCAATACCTATATTTTTTGCTGCTCTATCCATTGTTTCAGCAAATCTGTAATACTCTTTTTGGTCTGAATTGCCTGTAATTAATGAAATAGGGGTCAGAGAAACCCTTTTATTGATAATGGGTACCCCGTATTCCAGTTCTATATCCTGAGCAACTTTAACCAGATTTTGACCGAGACTGCATATTTTATCATATATATTATTACAGATTTTTTCTGCATTATTATCACAGCAGTCAAATAAAGAAATACCCAGAGTAATTGTTCTAATATCAAGTTTTTCCTCTTCAATCATACGAAATGTCTCCATTATTTCATAAGAATTTATCATTATATTCTATACCCTCCACTGATATATTAAAATTATTTCATTTTTTTATATACGGTGCATGGAGCGAAATATATCTTCATGCTGTAATTTTACTGATAGACCCAGTTGTTCTCCCTCTTCTGTTAACTTTTCTTTTAATTTTTCCATGGTTATATTTATATCAGATAGATCTACCAGCATCATCATTGTAAAATATTCCTGTAATATTGTCTGGCTGATATCCAGAATATTGGCATTTGCCTCTGCCAGCACTTTACTGATACCGGCAATAATCCCCACTCTATCAATTCCAACAACTGTTATAACTGCCTTCATTTGTTTAACTGCCTCCTTCATTGATCACAAAATACAAAAAAAGGACAACCTGAAAGTTGCCCTCCTTTGTTTAAGATTAGCCCATTTTGTAATGTTTTTTTACATCCTTTTTTACCTTCCAGACACATTCCAGACCCTGTGGGAAAGTCACCAGATCACCTTTTCCAAATTCAACTGTCTCTTCATCAGTTTTTACTTCAACTTCACCTTTAATGATATAACATACTTCTTTTTGATCATAATACCAGTCAAACTCTGATTCTTCTTTTTCCCAGATGGGCCAGGACTTAACACCCATTTCTTCTAATTTTTTTTGATCAGGTTTTTCAACTTTAATTTTCTTCATAAACAGTCCCCCTTTAAAAGCTATTAATTTGTTGCTTCATATTTTCTATTAACCAGCTAAATTGTTTGCTGGATTTTGCTTCAAGTTCAGAAATAGCTTTATTAAATCTTTCTCTGGTTTCTTGATCAATATTTGATTCCATTTTCATAACTGTTCTACCATCTTCAGTTTTTACAGGTTTCATCTGTACCTGTGAATTATTATTCATATGTCTTTCTATTTGTTTTTCTAATTTTTCTCTTTCCTGTTTGTGTTTTTCTTTTAATTTTTTTATATTAGCCATATTCTGCTCAATTGTAGAAGCCTGACTTTTTTCTTTTAAGGATTCCAGGGCCAGTATCCCCTTTTTTCTTTTTTCAAATTCTTCAGGACTGGTTCTTAAACCAAGTGATTCAATGATCATTATCTGAGCAGTCTTTATTATTTCTTCATCTTTTTCCTTTAATTGCTGCCATAAGCCTTCTGAATCAATATCCCCTTTATAGAATTTTGCCATAATAGGTTTTAAATCATCCCTGATCTGTAATTGCTGATCATCAATTGAAACATCCTTACTGATCTCATTTGCTTTTTCCATGGCTATTTCATAGGCACTTTTAATCTCCTTCATTAAAATCACTCCTTTCTGAAAAGATCAAGAAATCTATCCTCATAATTAGAGTAAACCCCCCACTGATCAAGCTCATTTTTTAATTTTGAAGGATTCATATCTCCCTTTTTGACCCTGGTAAACATTTTTTCTATATCTTCTCTGGCAGCCAGGGGTAATCCTTCCAGATTTCTTGTTACTGATGCTCTACCCGAATCATCCATTCTTATATATCCTTTATTTGCATAATCAGACATTTGTGAATCAAAGGCACTCTTTATCATAAGGTCCTGAATAAATTTCATTAAGGAAACATCCCAGTATTCATCAACACCTTTAATTATTACCGTAAGGGTATTTTCATCATCATTAATTTCCTCATCAATAGCATGAAAAGTATTTTCTATATCTTTAGAAACAATTCTGGTATCTTCATATTCTTTTTTATATTTAAGTTTATAAAGAAGTCCTGCCAGATCAGG
>PWOK01000326.1 GCA_003557445.1 Halanaerobiaceae bacterium | reverse complement strand
TACCGGACATATTGGGACCTGTTATAATAAGAAAGCGATCTTTATTATTATCAAGAAAGGTATTATTGGGAACATAAACATCTTCCAGCATCTGTTCAACTACAGGATGACGTCCTTCTTTTATATTAATTATATTATTATTTTTTATTTCAGGTTTAACATAATCATTTTCTATGGCTATCATAGTTAGTGATAATAATACATCAATTTTACTGATTATACTGGCCGTTTTTTTGATTCTTTTCATATTACTACCAATTTTATCACGAATCTCTACAAATAACCTGTATTCCAGTTCATTGATTTTTTCTTCAGCACCAAGAACAAGTGCTTCTTTTTCTTTTAATTCAGGAATAATATAACGTTCACTATTGGTTAGAGTTTGTTTTCTTTCATAATCATCGGGAACTTTTTCCAAATTGGCTTTAGTTACTTCAATATAATAACCAAAAACCTTATTAAAACCGACTTTTAGTGAATTTATTCCTGTTCTTTCTCTTTCTTTTTTCTGTAAATTGGTTATCCAGTCTTTTCCCTCTTTTCGTGAACTTCTTAATTTATCCAGTTTTTTATTATAATTTTTTTTGATTAAACCACCTTCTCTAACAGTAACTGGTGGTTCTTCAACAATTGATTCTGTTAGTAATTTAGCTAAATCAGTTAATGAATCAAATTTATTGATTAAATTCACAAAAAGCTGATTGTTAAGTTTACTGCATTTTTCTTTTAAGCCAGGAAGTTTTTTTAATGATTGCCTTAAAAAAGCAAGGTCTCTGGCATTTGCAGATTCATAGGTAATTTTACCTATTATTCTTTCCAGATCATATATACCATCAAGATTTTCTCTTATATTTTTAATCATTGCATAATTTTCATGTAATTCTTCCACAGCTTCCAGTCTTTGATTAATTTCTTTTTGTTTTATTAAAGGTTGATTTATCCACTTTTTAATTAATCTACTACCCATTGAGGTGATTGTTTTGTCAAGTATATTTAAAAGGCTTCCTTCTTTTTTATTATCTCTTATGGTGGATGTTAATTCAAGATTTCTTCTGGTAGCTGAATCAAGAACCATGGTTTCCTGTAAATTATAGGTTTTTAACTGATCAATATGAACTAGAGTTCTTTTCTGGGTTTCTTTTAAAAATGATATTATTTCCCCGGCAGCTATTATTCCGGCTGTCATTGATTGACAACCAAACCCATGTAATGATTGAGTCTGAAAATGTTCAAGTAAAATATCAGAGGCTTTTTTTTGTTTTAATCCTTCTGTTTCATTTTCCATAAAATTTAATTTATAATTGATTATTTTATAAAATTCATTTTCTTTAAATTTCGGATCAATTATTATTTCACGTGGTTGAATTCTATCTAATTCATCCCAGATTTTATTATAATTTTTTTTATCAAATTCAGTAACATAAAATTCTCCAGTTGAGATATCAATATAAGAAAATCCTATTTTATTATCATGTTTTATTACTGAACTCAGATAATTATTTTCACTATCTTTCAACATTTCTGTTTCAATAACTGTACCCGGTGTTATAACTCTAATTACTCCTCTTTCTACAATTCCACTTGCCTGGTCAGGATCCTCCAGCTGTTCACAAATAGCTACTTTATAATCATTTTCTATTAAAGTAGCTATATATGGTTCTGCAGAATGTGCTGGAACACCTGCCATCGGGGTTTTTTCTCCACCACCTTTATTACGTGATGTTAAAGCTATATCAAGAACTCTAGCAGCTATTTTTGCATCACTATTAAACATTTCATAGAAATCTCCCATACGGAAAAGAAGAATACAATCAGGATATTCTTTTTTTATTTTCTGATGTTGTTGCATCATAGGGGTTAATTCAGACATTTTAATCACCTCTTTTTAAATATATTACCATAGAGAGTCCAGCTCTGAACTTCATTAATTTTAACATCTACTATTTTACCTTTTAATTGATTATTTCCTGGAACAATAACAAGTTTATTTGTTCTTGTTCTACCACTAAAAGTTTCAGGATTATTTTTACTTTCTCCTTCAATTAAAACATTAACAATTTTGTTTTTTAATAATATATTTTTTTCAAGGCTAATTTTATTTTGTACTTCCATTAATTTTTGCAATCTTTTATTTTTTATTTCATCAGATACCTGGTCTTCCATTTTTGCAGCCGGTGTTCCTTTTCTGGGAGAATATGAAAAAGTAAAGGCCATATCGAATTTTATTTTTTGTACTATATCTAAAGTATTTTGAAAATCTTTTTCAGTTTCTCCAGGAAAACCAACTATTATATCTGTGGTTATACTTGCACCTGGTATATTACCTCTTATAGACTGTATTAACTGAATATATTCTTCAGTTGTATAGCCCCGGTTCATTTTTTTTAATATTGAAGTACTACCGGATTGTAGAGGTAAATGAAAATGCTCACAGACACTATCAGAATTTTTTATTGTCTTAATCAATTTATTTGTAAAATCACGGGGATGAGAAGTCATATACCTGATTCTCGGTAAATTATCTATTTTATCAATTTTTTTAATTAGATCTGCAAAATCTATATCTTCCTGCAGATCTTTACCATATGAATTAACATTCTGACCGAGAAGTGTTATCTCCTTAACTCCTTTATTTGTAAGATTTTTTATTTCATTTTTAATATCCTTAAGAGGGCGGCTCCTTTCCCTACCGCGAACATAGGGCACTATACAGTATGAACAATAATTATCACACCCCTGTATTATGGAAACATATGCTTTATAATCTCCCTCTCTTATTGATGGTACTTCTGGAATTAATCCTTTATCCTTATCCCATACTTCAACTATACGTTTTTTTTCTTTTTTAATATTTTTTATAAGTTCTGGTAAAAGATGAATATTATGAGTGCCAATTATTAAATCAACATAGGGAAATTTTTCATAAACTTTATCCACTGATTCTTCTATTTGCATCATACAGCCACCTATACCTATAATTAAATCTGGATTTTTTTCTTTTAGTTTTTTTAAAGAACCAATTTTACCAAAAACTTTTAGTTCAGCTTTTTCTCTAATAGTACAGGTATTAAAAAATATTATATCTGATTTTTTTATGTCATTGGTCTTTTTATAGCCTATTTCTTCCAGCATACCTGCCAGTTTTTCAGTATCACGTTCATTCATCTGGCAACCATAGGTAATTATATGATAAAGTTCATTAGTTTTTTTCATTACTTACACCTCATTAAACGTTTGTTTATTGCCATAATAATTATACCATATCAAATCTTAATTATAAAGGCAAAAAAAAACCGGGTAATCCCGGTATTGAATTTATATCTCTTAATAAAATTTAGTCTACTGGTTCAAACAATTCTTTTCCTACACCACATTCAGGACAAACCCAATCTTCAGGTAAGTCTTCAAAAGAAGTCCCTGGTTCAATATCAGCAATTGGATCTCCCTCTTCAGGATCATAAATATACAAACATACAGTACATTGATATTTTTGCATAATTTATTATATCTCCTTTCAATATGTATATTTTATAATTAGTATAGCATACAACTATTGATTGTCAAGTATTAGAGAGTTCAAAATAATTATAAATAAAATATTATTAATTTATTAATCTATAAAAATTAGAGGCCGGGTTTTATAACCGACCTAAAAAATTATATTTTATCTTATTTTTTACTCTCATTATTTTTTTCATCATTTTTATTTATATCTTTTGTAAAATCCACAATTTCCCGGGCGTGTTCTCTTTGATCCTCCATAGACATCCAGCCAAAAATTGCTGGCATATAATCAGGTGGAGCTGCTCCTTTTTCTCTTTCCGGATCTTTTTTCTCTCTGGTCATATTATTGCCTCCTGTTTTTTTTATAATATAACCAGAAAAGACGAATTTAACTCATTGTTTTTACACATCTATTTCACTGACTTCTTCAGCATATTTGAATATAAATTCTTTTCTTAAACTGGCATTAGAACCCATCAACTGAGTAAAAACTTCATCGGCTTCAATCTCATCATAAATTTCGACTTTCTGTAATTTTCTATTTTCAGGATCCATAGTTGTTTTCCATAATTGATCTGGGTTCATTTCTCCCAATCCTTTATATCTTTGAATTTCAAAAGAACTATTTATTTCATTTTTAGCTTTTTCTAATGAATATTCAACACGTTTATTTTTCTCAATTGCATTTAATTCAATAATGTTTTTAATTAAATCAGTGTTTTTTGAACCATATGTTAATATTAATTCAAGTTGTTTTCTATTATATATTTGATATTCATTAAACGCATTAAAACCATCATCATATACTTTATCAATTCTTGAATTAACATTTTTAAAACCATTTTCAATGCGAACATATAGTGCAACGTTTGATTGAAAATTTTTCTCAAGTTTTTCTTCAATAACGATTAATCTATTAAAATAATTAGTTTTCATCGCACCAATAAAATATGCCGAAGAAATTAACGCAATAGACAC
>PWOK01000207.1 GCA_003557445.1 Halanaerobiaceae bacterium | reverse complement strand
TAGAAGTGGTGATATTATGAAGAAGAAAATAATAAGTATTTTACTTATATTATTATTAATAAGTGTTATCTTTTATTTATATTTATATATTAATTATAGCCCCGGTCAGTCTGAACAAAATCCGGTAACAGTCTTTGTCCTGGATACAGATGTAGCCGGTCAAACAGGAATAAGTCATGGTCGGCTTGTTTCAGGAATAATAAATAAAGAGGCTTCCCGGGCTGATGTTATACTATTGGAGGTAAGTACTGAGCAAAAAAATATCAGTCAAAATCTATATTTAAAAAGATTAAATCAGATTTTAAATTATAAACTTGCCAATCCAGAACACAGGGTAGTGGTAAATGTCAGTTTATCCTTTTCAGATAAAAAAGATCAGGTCGAACTTATTGAAGAATTAACACAATCAGGTATTAAAATAATTGCTGCTGCAGGTAATAATGATTCACAAATATCTGTATATCCCGCAGGCCTGGATGGTGTAATCGCTGTCGGTAGTGCAACCAGAAGAGGTAAAACAGAGTTTTCTAATTATGGAGATTATCTGGATATCTGTGCTGGAGGAAATATAGAATATACTGATATTCTTTTTTTTCTGGGAAGGTTTTCCTATCAGAGATTTAGACAGGCAGGTACTTCCTTTGCCGCTCCAAGAGTTACCGGCCTTGTTGCAAATTTAATGTTAAGGGATCATGATTTATTACCTGCTGAGGCACTAAATATTATCAAAAATACTGCTGTGGAAATAGATGGTGATTTATTTGATAAAGAAAAACTGGGAGCAGGTTTAATTAATAAAACTTCAGCTATAAGTGTTGTAGAACAGGGATACAGGTATAAATTGTTTTTTATGTATTTATCTGTATTTTTCACTTTTACACTATTATTAATAATTTTATGGGAAAGATTTAGTTTCTGGAGTATAGTTGTTTTATTTCTTATCTTACTGGTGGCTCTACCAATTCTTTTATTGATAGGAAACAGGTTATCATTAGAGGTGATCTATAATTTTAGTATAGATTATATGATTTATATAATTGCTGGATTTTTAATGACCTTAAAAATGACAGGCTGGTCCAGTACTTCAGTTTTAAAAACATATTTAATCTTTTTTATATTTTTATATTTGATTGGTAATATTTTTACCCACAATTATATAGGAATAATATTGTTGATACCTTTACCATTAACAATTGTAATGGAAAGAATACAGGTTTACAGGGTGCAAAAAAGCAGGAATATTAAATATCTGGTTGGTTGTCTTGACAGTTCTTCTAAAAAAATAAAAGAAAAGGCTGGAGAGAAAATTAAAAAATTAGATACTGCTGAATTAAAGAATTTATTATATTACCTGACAGAGAACAGGCACTATTTAGAAATGGCTGTTCATTATTTAACCCGGCTGGATATTGATGAGATAGGCTCTTTAATGGAACAATATTTAAAATCAGGTAATATTAAAAAAAGAGAAACAGCAACTTATATATTACAGCAGTTTGATTTTGAAAGGGTTAAGTCCTTTCTGGAATCTTTATTATTTAAACCCCGGATTGATAAATACCTGGTACTTTTTATCCTGGAGGGATATGCTGATAAAGCAAATTCTATATTTTCTCTGGTAGTAGATATTTTTAATAATAGTGATGATATGTGGGTTAGATATCAATCTTTAAGAACACTGGCTTCCATGGGAATTAAAAATAATAAATTCCAGGAAATATTGAAACAGGCCAGGGAAGATTCACAGCAGCTGGTGAGAATGGAGGCTGAGTATTTACTAAAAAATACCGAAGAATGATTGATAGATTAAAATTACATTAAAATTTAAGGTCTGAAATTGAAATTCTATTAGATATAATGATATAATAAAGTGACTGACAGTCATTCATTTATTTATTCAGTATTAAAGGGGTGGTTTTGTTGAAAAAAATAGTTATTCTTTTATTATTTTTCTTCATTTTTATTTTTTTAACTTTTAATAAGGTTGAGGCTTTTCAAATTCAGAGTCTGAAAGGTACATATAATTATTATTTTTGGGAACCGGATGAATTTAATAAATTAATGGAAAAAGCAAACGAAAGAGTTGTAAATGACCATCAGGGAGCTGAAGAGTTTTTTACTGAAAATATCTTTTTATATGAGGATCTGAATGAAGAAGATTTTAAGGAACTTGATTTTGCAAAAAAAATTAATTATGCAGGTAAGATCAATAATATTAATGGATATCAGGCAGGAATTCAATTTAAACCTGTATCAATATTAAATAATATAATGGTTGAGCCTGAGATATCCTATGAAGCAATATTGATCAGAAATGATATGTATGCAGAGATTACAGACACCCATAGAATTGAAAATGAAGATAATGATATAGAAATAACAATAAATAGTAAGTTTGAGACTGAACTAACTTTTGATATTCATGGTATCTCTTTATCGGGCAGAAAAAAAATATCTGGTAACTCAGGGTTTCAATTTGGGCCTTTAATTTATTGGGCAGAAGGAATGATAGTACATAATAAAGAATTTATTTTTTATTATGATATCAGGGAAGTTGAAGAAGACCTTGAAGATATTCTGGTAGAAATTCCGGAAAACGAAAATTTTGAAAGTAAAGTAAATCTAAAAGCTACTCCATCTATAGGATGGAAATTTCAGCTTTTTCATGATTTAATAATACATGATAATGTAATTTTAAATACCAGCCTTTTTTACAGAAATATGAATATGAATGTAAATGTAGATGAGTATATATTTGCCGGGGAAAAGGATATAAACGAATATCTGGATGATGATATTTTACAGGAATTAGATCAGGACTTTGAAAAGGATCTTAATAATAGTGGTCTATCATTAACTATTTCTATAGTATTTTAAATTAGCAGAGGAGAGAAACACTATGAAAACAAAAGAGAAAATTGTTGAAGCGGCAATTGATTGTATTTTTGAAAAAGATTTTGAACAAACAACTGTCAGTGATATTGTGAAAAGAGCTGGAGTTGCCCAGGGAACATTTTATATTTATTTTAATCACAAAAAAGAAGTTTTAAAAGAGATCATGATTAAAATTAGGGATGAAGTTGAAAAAAATATTGAAAATAATATTTCTGATAAAGATGATCCTGTTGAAAAAATTAATAAGGCTTTTAAAGCTGCTTATTCGGTTTATCTTAAATATAAGGACTTGACAGTATCTCTGCAGAATGAAGCAGTTATTTTAGAAATGGAACATTACTCTCAGCAAATAGGAAGAGATAATGTTGCACAACTGGCAAAATGGATTGAAGAAGGTAAAAACCAGGGTCTATTTTCGGTTGATGAAGCACATCTAACAGCATATTTTGTTATTTCACTTTACGAAAAAATTGTTTACAGTAGTTTAAGAGAAAAGAAGATAGGTTCTTTTGAGGAAATATATGAAAAACTGGTTCAATTTATATATAGAGGACTGGGATATATTAAGGAGGAATAATAAATGTCTAAAAGAAAAATACTTTCAGCTTTTTTTTCTTTTTGTTTGTTATTATTAATATTTAATCAAAATGTTCAGGCAAATACACTATCTCTGAGAGAAAGTATCGATATTGCTCTAGAAAATAATACCAGTCTTACTATTAAGGGATTTGATATAGATATTGCCAGACAGGAACTTAAAGGTGCAGAATCAACTTTAAGACCTGATATTTCGATTACTCATAGTTATACAAGAAGGCAGGAACAGGAAATGTCTGAATTACCTGAATGGATGGATGATTTAAATATTGATATAGATGAATTAAATATGGATATTCCTCTTTTTGAGGATGAGATATTCAATACAGAGATAGGTCTGCAATTTCCTCTATATACAGGAGGAAAGCGTCGAACTGGAATTTCTCTGGCTGAAACTTCTCTAACAATATCAGAATTAAGATATAAAAGTAAAGAGATCAGTTTGGCTCGTGATCTTGCAGAATCTTATTATGCTATTCTTCAGGCACAGGCATTGGTAGATTTAAACAGGGAATTTTTAAAACAGACTGAAGAATTTCTTCAGTTAACAGAAGACCAATATAAGGCGGGAATGGTAACAAGGAGTGATATTCTTCAGGCAGAAGCTGAAAAGGCTGGTGTGCAAAGAAGTTTGCGTCAGGCAAAAACAGGCCTGGATAGGGCCAGGAGAAATTTTACATATCTTCTGGGTGTTCCTTATAATTTTGATTTTAAACTGGAATCTATTGAAATTGAAGATTTTGATTTACCAATGAGTGAACAAAATGTCCGGGAGATATTAAAAGAGAATAATCCTGATTTAAGGATTCTGGAAAAAAGCAAAATAATATCAGATTATAGAACTGATATGGCTGAAGCAGAAAAAATGCCAGATATTTTTATTGCAGGTGATTATAGCTGGCAGGATACAGAATGGGGTTTTGATGATGGTTCCTGGAGTTTTACTGTGGGGTTAAATTATGATATTTACGATGGTGGCCGCAGAGATGCTGAAATAGAAACTGCAAAACTGGAAAGAAAGAAAATCACAGAAAATTAT
>PWOK01000018.1 GCA_003557445.1 Halanaerobiaceae bacterium | reverse complement strand
TATTCATCAATAACTCCTTCTAATCTTTCATAATACAGAAAATATCATAATCCTCCAGTTTTTTTCTTCCCTGAAGTTTAACCAGTTCCAGTAAAAAGCCCAGACCTACAACCTGACCACCAAGTTTTTCAATTAATTCAATTGAAGCTTTTGTTGTTCCTCCTGTAGCAAGGAGATCATCCAGTAAAATTATTTTATCACCAGGTTTAAATGCATCCTTATGAATTTCCAGTATATTTTCTCCATATTCCAGTTCATAGGATACTGAGATTTTTTCTGCAGGTAATTTTCCTGTTTTTCTGATGGGTATAAATCCTTTGTTTAGAGCAAGTGCTACCGGAGTTCCAAAAATAAAGCCCCTGGCTTCAATGGCAGCAACATAGTCAATATCCATTTCTTTATAATGGTCACAAAATATTTCAATTGTTTTTTTGAAGGCATCCTTATTACTTAATAAAGGGGTTATATCCTTAAACATGATTCCTTCTTCAGGAAAATCAGGAATATTCCTTATATATTCTTTTAGCATTTTTATTTTCCTCCTGTAATTTATTATTTAGTATCAACATTATTTCAAAAAGATCTTTTTTGAATACAAGATGAGAAAGTTTTTTAAATCTCTCTGTTATTTGATTGTTTCCATTATATCCTTCGGAACTGGATAAGTCCAGTTTCTTTTTAATCAGTTTTTTATTTACCTGATATTCTTTTTTCCCGAAAACAAAATGAAATTTAAACTGTGAAAACTTAAAAGAATTAATAATTGCTACCATCTGTAATAATGAAAAAGGTAGTGACATAAATATCAGTTCATCAATTTCAGGAATAACAGGTATTTTATTACCTGAATATATTAAAATACTCTGTTTTTTCTCTTTGAATTTTTTAATATTTTCTTCTGAATAACTATTATTAATGTTTGATAATAATTTTTCCCTTTTTCTCTTATTATTTTCAAAAACAACAATTTTTTTATGACTTTTATTAATCTTTTTCAGATATAAACTGTGGTCCTGACATCCCCTTTTATCACAGATAATTATATCCTTATATTTAAAACAAACCGGGTAATATCCATTGTTTTTTCGTGGTTTAATATCATACAGCTGTATTTGAATACTTATCCGGCCCTGCCATTCATTAATAGATAATTTGAAGGTAATATCAACCCTTGCTTCTTGATTAATTATATCAGCCAATGAACCCATATTAAAACCTATTCCGTCAATTCCCTTATCCAGTTTTATTTTTAAATGTTTCTTTTTTTTACCAACGGGATATATTTTTTTTACTTTTACATTATTTAACAAAAAAACAGGTGCTGGATTTCCAACTCCAAAAGGTTCCAGTTTATTAATATAATCATAAAGTTCTCTATTAATCATTTCTAAATCTAAGATTGAGTCAATACTGTGTGTTGGTATTAAATCATCATCTGTTAAAATTTTATCAATAACTTTGTTAAATTCTTTTTTAAACTTTTTTATATTATCTTCCAGTACTGTTAAACCTGCAGCCTGAGAATGTCCTCCAAAATTAACAAGATAATCTGAACATTTTTTTAAAGCCTCATAAATATTTAAGCCTTCAATACTGCGACAGGAAGCTTTTCCTGTACCTTTATTCAGGGCTATTAAAATTACCGGTCTGTAATATCTTTCAACTATCCTTGAGGCAACAATACCAATTACTCCCGGGTGCCAGTTCTCAGAAGCCAGAATAATAGATCTGGTTTTAGTAAGGTCTATTTCTTTGATCATCTCCAGGGCTTCTTCAAATGTTTTTTGTTCTTTTAACTGTCTCTTTTTATTGGTTTTTATTAATTTATCTGCCAGAACTTCTGCTTCTTCAGTAGATTCAGTTATCAATAATTTAAGTCCGGTTTCAGCATCTTCTATTCTTCCGGCAGCATTTAAAGGAGGTGCTATAATATAACCAATATGACCTGCTGTGATATCTTTTTCCAGGCCCAGTTTATTTATTAAGACAGCCAATCCTGTTGTTTTACTATTTTTAATTAATTGCAGACCTTTTTTAACAATAATCCTGTTTTCATCCTTTAAAGGAACAATATCAGCAACACTACCAACAGTTGTAATATCAAGCAAATCTTCTAAAAAAGATTGTTTTTCGTCTATGTTTTCTTTTTGTTCTAAAGCCTGGCATAATTTAAAGGCCAGACCTGCTCCAGATAACTTGTTAAAGGGATATTTACTATCTTTTCTATGAGGATCAATGACTGCCAGAGCCGGTGGGAGTTGATCTGCTGGTTGATGATGATCTGATATAATAACATCAAGGTTTTCTGATTGGGCCAGCTTTACCTGTTCAATGGCCGTAATACCACAATCAACGGTAATTAATAAATCATAATTTTTATTAATAATATCTGTTACTGCTTCTTTATTCAAGCCATAACCCTCTTTGATTCTATCAGGTAAATAATAATCGACTTTCAGATCAAAAACATTTTTAAAAAACCTGTATAAGATTGCTGTAGCTGTTATACCATCAACATCATAATCACCATAAATAATTATCTTTTCTTTGTTTTTTACTGCCTTTAATATTCTATTAACAGCCTGATCCATTCCCTTTAATAAAAAGGGGTCATAAAGATCATCCAGAGATGGGTTTAGAAATTTTTGCCTCTGTTCTTTCTCAACAATCCCTCTTTTATATAGAATTTTATCAATTAAACAACTATATTTATCACCATCATTATCTATTTTATAATTATTTTCTTCTATATACCATTTTTTTTGCATATCTACCCCCACTAAAATCTTCCAGAACGTATTATTGCAATAACTAAAAAGAATCCGAGTATTCCTGCCACCATATATCCCAGAAAACCAATTAAAGGCATATTAAGAAGCTGTGGTTGCATTTCTGTATGCATAATCACAGAAGAACCAATAATTAAAGCAGAGATAATCAAACTTATAGATAGGCGGTTGGATATTATATCAAGTTCATTTATTAAATCTTCCAGATTCATATGTTTAAAATTTATTGTAAATTTATCATTAATTATTTTATCTATTATTTTACTTAATTTAGCCGGTACCCCTTTAGTTATATTTCTTAATTTCCAGCCTTTTTTCAATAAATCATTTACCGCTTTACCGGCATCAATTCTGGATTTAATAAGTTCTGGTAAAAACTTCTCCCCTGATTTAGCTATATTAAAAGAAGGATCAATTGAATATCCAACACCTTCACTGACTGCAATAGCTCTCATTAGCAGGAAAAAATCTTCAGGCATCTTAATATTAAACTTATAAATAATGCGCTGAAAATCATCAAAAACAGTAACAAAATCTATTTCACCTAAATTTCTACCATAATATTTGTTAATTAAATCCTGAACCTCCAGTTCCAGTTTTTTAATATTCACATCAAAAGGAACCACACCAAGGTCTACAATTAAATCAACAATTATGTCTGTCTCTTTACGCATTAAGGCAAAAAACATAATACTGATCTGGGTCTGTACTTCTCTGGTTAGCTGTCCCATCAAACCAAAATCTATATAGGCCAGTTTATTCTTATCCACAATAAAAATATTACCTGGATGGGGATCAGCATGGAAAAAACCATCAATAAAAATTTGTTTCATAAAAGCTCTGGCCCCCAGATCAGCCAGGTAATTCAGATCCAGGTCATCCTTATTATCCTCTGTAAGCTGGTTTAATTTTACACCTTTGATTTCTTCCATAACAATAATTTTGCCCGTGGATAAGTCTTTATAGACTTCAGGGATAATTATATCTGTTTCCTCACTAAAATTATTGCGAAATTTATTCATATTGGCCACTTCTCTTCTAAAATCCAATTCTTTCATCAAACTATCTTTGAATTCTGATATAATAGAAGTTGGTTTTACAAAAGAAGAAAACAATTCTCTTTCTTCTGCTAAAGAAGCAAGGTTAGCCATAATTTCCAGATCAACTTTAACCTTATCTCTAATATTCGGAGTTTGTATCTTTAAAATAACATGAGTATTATCATGAAGTACTGCCGTATGTGTCTGGGCAATAGAAGCAGTTGCTCCAGGTTTTTTATCTATTTTTTTAAAATACTGATCATAATTATCACCAAGTTCAGCTATCAATACTTTTTCAATTTCTGCAAAAGGCCTGGGACTAACTTTATCCTGTAATTTTCTTAATTCTTTAATAAATTCAGGAGATAAAAAATCAGGTCTGGTACTCATTAACTGCCCCAGTTTAATATATGTTGGACCAAGTTCCTGTAAAACATTACGAAACCTTTCTGCCAGTGTTTTTTTATTTAATTCTTTATCATCAATATTAAATCTTTTTTTAAAGGGCAGAAATTTTTTCAAATCAAGAGAATCAACAATAAAACCCAGGCCATTTTTAATTAGTATCTGAGCTATCTGCTGATACCTCTGAAAATGACGGTAATGTTTTGGTAAATTAAACTTCATATTAATAGCTCCTTTGGTTTAATTTAGTTCTTCAATTTGCTTTTCAAGTTTATCAAGACGTGAATTGAGCTCATCCAGTTCTTCTC
>PWOK01000169.1 GCA_003557445.1 Halanaerobiaceae bacterium | reverse complement strand
CTGAAGAATCCGTAAATAAAATATCTGGGATCAAATATTTTATAATTTCCTCCCTTAATACTCCAACCCGGAACCCAAAAAAAGTTTTTTGACTTTCTAAAAAAGAAAACGCTTATATCAACTAATCCTTCTTTTTTTATTTGGGATGGTGTGAACTTAACAAGAAAAGGGTTTTTATTGTAAAAAAGAACGTATGATTCATACCCTTGATTATTCAGCAAAGATTTAAACTCATTTATATCAGCCTTTTCAATAAAATCATCTACTAAAACAGAAATATCAATATCATTGTCCCAGTCAAGAAAATCGCCTTCCCTGGCAAAACCCAGGAGTGTCCCGGAGTCAAGCCAGTAGGTTATATCTTTTTCTTCAAAAAAAGATACAAGCTTTTTAAAAATATTATGCATTTTTTTCTTATTCATATTGTGTTGTGTAGAAATATTTTTTAATTTTTTCCAAAATAAATCTTTTAATTTTCTCTTTTATTGAACGAGGAATAATAGCTTTCATTTTATTTAAGTAATCTTTTCGTTTTTTTTCATCCAAGTACTTTTTATCTAAAACTTCACATCCCTCTTTACGCCAAATTTTAAATATTTTCTCTCTTTTTTTACTGAATTCAGGTGGATTTTGCAATTGACCGTTATGTTCTTTTGCTTTATCAAAAGTAGATTCTTTCAATTTCAAGCATTCAGATAAATCATCCAGCAACTCCTTAGCTGTACTGGTATTCACCAATAAAACAGAAACCCCTTCCTCAACTTCTATTTCTGGGTGATATTTTTTTATTCCCCAAAAATCCCCCATAGTGAAATCTCCAAGTCTGTTGCCGCATGCATACTTACATACATAACAACTTTTACGATAGATATGCCTTTTTAAAAAGTATTTATAATAATATGAAGAATCAGAATACATAAATTTATTATACCGCTTCCCTTTTTTTTCGATAACAATTTTCAAGAGGAATTTTCCCCATCCTCTTAATTTGTCTCTGAATACAAAACCCACTATCTTTTCCCCTAGCTGCTGCTCCATATAATTCACGTAATCTTTAAAAAATTCTGCATTCGGAACCCCGTGGCATATAATATCTACACAAATAAGCTTATTATATTCCCTGCCTAAAAAAGATTTAAACCCATCTATCTGACAGGGGGTTCCCGTAAATAAAACCCATCTGCCTTTATGTAAAAATTTTTCTGCTGTCTTATATGAATATCCCATGCTACTCTGCACATATTTAGAGCCTTGGATTCGTTTCATATCATTCACATTATCTGCATTAATATGTACGGGTTCCATATCATTATTATACGCACAACCAAAAACAACACCCTTTTTTCTAAAAATAAAATTCGCTAATGCACCAAAGACACCACCAGAAGCACTATTAGATAGTATTTTCTTATCTTTGTTTATTGCTATATACGTTTCTAACGGCTTGCCAAGTTTTTTCGGGTTATTTTGAAAAGCACAAACTTTTGTGCAGAATTTACAATTCACACATTTTTCGTTATTAATTTCCGGGAATAAAAACCCATTTTTATCAGTTACCATATGGATAGCGCCTTCAGGACATATATTCATACAGGCAGCGCAACCGCAACAATCCTTCTTATTTTTATATAATATCGGCATTAATTAATTTTCATGTTCATATTTTACTGCTGTCTGGAGATATTTTATAGATTCTTCGCGTTTTGTTTCTAATTTTTCCTTAATGACATCGTAGTTTATATCTTTGAGCATATTACTATTTTTACCATTACGGATAATTCTGTCCTGAAGGGAAAACATATCTATAATATTTTGCAATCTTGAATTTGTAGCCGAAGTTTGGTGGTATTCAATAAAAAAATTTTTCTGGAAATTAATTGAAAAAGCTACCCCATGAAAACTATTTGTAACAATATATTTTGCATTCAAAAATAAATCTACCCACTCTTCCGGTGTATACTTTTTTACTTCCAATGAAATTATTTCACAATCATTTTCTAAAGCTAACTTTTCAGTAAAACTTTTCATTGTTTCAGAGTGCCACCGGGAATAAAATACAACATAATCTTTTGTAACTACTGGCCCGGCTGATATTTTTTGCCATTCTTCTTTTTTTAACAGCATCACGGGATCAAGTAAAACCGGACATTTTCGTTTTGTTAAATTAAAAATTATATCTCTTCCCTGCTTTTCTCTGACTGAGAGAAATTTAAATTGAGCTAATAAACTACGGTAATCTTCTTCATATTTTTTTTCTACATATGAAACACCGAAACTGGGAGCATACGCAATTTTCTTAGAAGAATCTTTTATAAAATCTAACAGGTACGTGAAATCATATTTAATATTATAGTTCCACACCTGGTCGCTGCCAACAATAAATTTAATATATCGTTCGTTTATATCTGATTGGGTTAAAGCTTTTCTGTTTATTGTTTTTTCCGGATATATTTTTAAGTATTTTTTCCTAAATAAATTGAACTTTTTTTCATAATATATTCCAACTATTATTATTTCGTTACAGTAATAGAAAAATTTACTGAATATGTTTATGAAATTTCTCCTTAAAGTTTTTTGTGTTTGCAATTTTAAATTATTTATTCCAATCAAATTATCAATACTTTCGTAAAATTTTATCATGAAAAAAATCACAGGCCATATACAAATAGATACAAATCCGATTTTCTGTTGAATTATTTCTTTCAGTCTTTTATATCTACTTTGTTTATTTACTATATATTTCTGATAATTAATAATTTCGTTTTCATAACCTAATTCATTCAATACTTTTTGCAGAGCATAAGATTGTAATAATGATCCCACATTAGTAGAAAAATGGTATGTCAATATACCCAACTTTATTTTTTTATATTTAATATTATCCACTAAAGTACTTATGATTCTTACTATCCTTGATTCTAAACATAAAACAGCGTAAGCAGTATGAATATTATACCCGAGAGGAAGACCGCCCCCAGGGCCGTCTGCCATTCTATCCCCTGCCCTATTACCAGTGTATAGGTAAAGAAGGCGTTTATACCCATACCCGGGGCAAGTCCGAACGGAAGGTTGGCGTAGAAACCCATAAGTATTGAGCTTAAGGCGCA
This sequence comes from Halanaerobiaceae bacterium, assembly GCA_003557445.1. The sequence goes on along the minus strand of PWOK01000169.1, from coordinate 1,436 downwards.
TACAAGAACAGTAGCCGTAAGCACCCCGCTGTAGCTCATACCCGAAGCCGAGAGTATCTGCGGGTTTACGAATATTATATAGCTCATAGTAAGGAATGTCGTAAAACCCGCTATAACCTCCCTTGCGGGCGTGGCATTATTCTCTTTAAGACGGAAAAGTTTTTCAAGATAAATCATAAGTTTCTCCCTGGATAACCGTTCAGTGTTTTAAATTTAATATGCGCATCTTCAGGCGCTCGGGGGGTCATTATTAAAAAAAGTTTTTTTATTGTTCCGCGCATAAGGTCAGGAGCTGCCTTCAAGGGGCCATTTCCATAATGGAATATAGCTTATTTCCTTTTTCATTCCGAACCAGCTGACCGTTTCCGTTCCTTCACGGCTTCGGGTGATTACAATCAGCTTATCGCATTTTAAATCCCTGGAACCGTATAATAAACCTCTTATTTCTCTCTGTTTCGTATCTTCGTTATCCAGGGCAAAACAGACCTGTATTAATTGGGTAACTTTTTTCCCTTTCTTAATTACGAAATCAACTTCGTAATCGTTCATGTAGTAAAAGAGTTCCAGTTCACCTTTTAATTCCCGTTTTTTTAATTCGATAGCTACCAGGTTTTCATAAAGCCTCCCGGAGTTCTCCGAAAAAGAAAAGGAGACCGCATTAATAAACCCGTTATCCAGAACATATATTTTTCTGTTTGCTTTTTCCTGTTCTTTAACTTTAAATGAAAATCTCTTAAGCGCAAAAATAAGGAAAGTCTCTTCCAGGCACCCTACATATTTTTTAACAGTATGGACGCTGCCTATATCGGTTGTTTTTCTAAGTTTCCCATAGGAAAACTGGCCGCAGAAATTTGATACCAGTTGTTTCGCAAGGTTTTCAAGCTCTTTAGGATATCTGATGCTGTATCTTTTAACTATGTCCTTGAATAATATTGAATCAAAGAGTGTTTTAAGATAATCTTTATAGTCAAGTCCGTAGACTAACGGTTCAGGATATCCTCCATTTTCCACATAGGTTTCGAATTTTGTCTTTATTTCCGGTTCAGTGTATTGTTTATCAAAGAAATCAAGATATTCCTTAAATGAAAATGGGAGGATTAATATATTAATATGCCTGCCGGTAAGATGAGTTGATAATTCTCTACTTAATAGATTGGCGTTACTTCCGCTTATTACTAAATTGTAGTTTTGTCTCTGAAGGCGGTTAACAAATAATTCCCAGCCGGATAAATTCTGTATCTCATCAAGAAATATTGTCCGGGGATTTTTATATATGTTTTTTACTGCTTCAATAGTCTCATCATAGTTTTTCAGGTTAATTATTCTCTCATCATCAAAATTAACATAGCCGGCTTCTACCAATTCGTGTATTGCAAAAAAACTTTTCCCCGCCCTTCTTGGCCCCGCAATAACCTTTATCAGCGGTTTATCCAGCG